>NZ_JAJSZC010000060.1:31568-36412 GCF_036815105.1 Streptomyces sp. IBSBF 3136 | reverse complement strand
CGGACCGAGAGCCGGCGGCCGCCCTTTGAGCCCACGGACGCGCACACGGGGCGGGGCGGGCCCCCCGCCGGGGCGGCCCCGCCCCCCCGCCCCGCCACACCCGCGCCCCCACCCGGGCCAGGGCCAGCGACAGCGCGTGGGCGAGCAGCAGCAGGACCGCGAACTCGTGGAGCCAGCAGGTGAGGCCGAGGACCATGCCGTACGCCCACCAGGAACCTTTCCGCACGGCGCGCACGGCGCGCACGAACAGCAGCGTGGCGCCGGTGGCGCCGGCGGCCACCAGTGCGTAGGACCGGCCCTCCTGGGCGTAGTGCCCGGCCATCGGCGAGACCGCGTACAGCAGCCCGGCCCACAGTCCGGCGCGCGGCCGGACCAACCGGGCGCCCAGCGCGGCGACCAGGCCCGCGGTGAGCGCCGCCGCGCAGACGGACGGCAGCCTGAGCACGACCTCACCGGGACGCACGGTGAGGACGGCGTGCATGAGGAGGTAGTAGAGGCCGTGCACCGCGTCCACGCCGTGCAGCAGCCGCCAGATCTGGGGCACCGTTCGGCGGGCGACCTGGAAGGTGACCGCCTCGTCCCGCCACATCCCGGACCGGTCGAGACCCCAGAGTCCGAGCGCGAGCATCACCAGCGGGGGCGTGCAGACGGCCAGGGCCCACCGGACGCGCCCCGGCACCCGGCCGGCCCCGCCCGTCGTCCCGCTCGCCGTCCCACCGGCCGGTGCGCCGGCCGCCGTTCCGGCCGGCCCGAGCGACTGCGGTTCCCCAAGAGACCTGACGTTCGCCACGGCCTGATCTTTTGCGATTAGCCAACCTTTGCGGGTCATTGACGGCGTATCAGCGTGAATACACCATCCGCCCGGATTAGGCTCCGCCGTGATGAACCGCCTCCGTGTCACCCCCGGCCCGGTCCTCGCCCTCACCGCCGCATGGCTCGCCACCCGCGCCCTGATGTGCTGGCTGCTCACGCACGACAGCTCGCCCCGGCTGGGCGGGGGTGCGGTGCCGCGCGAGGTGTGGCGGCTGTACTTCCACTGGTACGGCGTCCTGTCGCACGGCGCGTTCCCGGCGCACGACAGCACCTGGCAGTACCCGCCGGGCGCGGGACCGGTGCTGCTGGCCCCGGGCCTGCTGCCCTGGCTGACGTACTTCCAGGCGTTCGTGGCGCTGACGCTGGCCGCGGACGCGCTGATCGCGGTGGCCCTCGTCCGCGCGGGCACCCGCCCCGGGCGCAGCCTGCTCGGCGCGGCCCTGTGGACCGGCGGGCTGCCGCTGCTGCTGCACCTGCCGCTCGCCCGGTACGACGTGCAGGTGACCGCGCTCGCCGTCCTCTCCCTGCTGGCGCTGGGGCGCTCGCCGCGCGCGTGCGGGGTGCTGGGCGCGCTGGGCGCGCTGGTGAAGGTGTGGCCGGCGCTGGCGCTGCTGGGCACACCGAGGGGGACGGACACCCGCACGGGGTGGCGGTGGGCGGCGGTCGCCGGGGGCGCCTGCTGCGTCGTGCTCGCGGTGTCGTTCCGCGACCCGCTCGCCTTCCTCTCGCAGCAGGGCGGCCGCGGTGTGCAGATCGAGTCGCTCGGCGGTACGGCGCTCAGCCTGGCCCGGCACGCCGGCTGGTCCGGCCGGCCCCGCTACCAGTACGGCGCGATCGAACTGGTCGGCCCGCACGTGCACGCCGTGGCCACCGCCTCCCTCGCGCTCACGGCGGTCGCGTTCGCGCTGCTGGTGCTGTGGCGGCTGCGGGCACGGCACTGGACCCCGGCCACCCCGTACGACGCCGCGCTCGCCGGGGTGCTGCTGTTCACGGTCACCAGCCGGGTCATCAGCCCGCAGTACATGATCTGGCTGATCGGGCTGGCCGCCGTGTGCCTGACCTCGCGGCACACCAGCCAGCGCCCGGTGGCGGTGCTGGTCCTCGCGGCGAGCGCGCTGAGCTCCGTGGTGTTCCCGGTGTTCTACCGGGACGTGGTCGCCGGGACCTGGCCCGGCTGTCTGCTGATGGTGGCCCGCAACGCGCTGCTGGCGGCCGCCGCGGTGCTGTCCTTCGTCCTGCTGTGGCGCTCCGCCCGGCCGCCGGCCGAAGGACCTGTACCGGGGGATGAACCCCGACCCGATTCCGACCGTCTTCCTGATCGAGTGCTAAGCATCTCTTAACGGGGTATTACCGAACATTCATACGCTACCGGCCCGTGGACCCCATGCAGCCAGACCAACGAGACCCCCGCCCGACGCCTCAGGTCGCCGTCGTCGTCATCGGTTACAACGACGCCGCGCACCTGGCCGACGCCGTGCGCTCGGCGCTCGACCAGGGCGCCGCCGTCGGTGAGGTGGTCGCCGTCGACGACTGCTCGACGGACGGCACCGCCGAACTCCTGGCCCGGCTCGCCGCCGAGGAGCCAAGGCTGCGGGTACTGCGCCGGGACGTCAACAGCGGCGGCTGCGGCAGCCCGCGCAACACCGGGATCGACGCGGTGACGATGCCGTACCTGATGTTCCTCGACAGCGACGACGTGCTGCCGCCAGGCGCGGTGGACGCACTGCTGGGGGCGGCGACGGGGGCGCTCGCCGAGGTCGCGAGCGGGCTGTGCGTGCGCCGGGAGCTGCCCTCGGGGCGCGAACAGCCCTGGCAGGCCCCGCTCTACGAGACGCCCTCCGTCCTCGCGCGCCCCTCCCAGCGCCCGCGCCTGGTCCACGACACGCTCTGCGTCAATAAGCTGTACCGCACCGACTTCCTGCGCGAGCACGGCATCCGCTTCCCCGAAGGGCGCTTCCTCTACGAGGACTTCGTCTTCACCGCGCGGGTGCTCGCCGCCGCGCCGCGCATCGCGCTCGTTCCGGACCGCGTGTACGTGTGGCACGTGCGCCGGTCGGCCGAGCGGTTGTCGCTCTCCCTGGACCGGGACCGCATCGAGAACTGGCAGGCGCGCACCGAGGCGTGCGCGCTGGTCCACGACATCCTGCTGGGCGCCGGGCAGAAGGAGCTGGCGCTGGCCGCGCGGGGCAAGTTCCTCGACCACGAGGTGCGCATGTACGCCCGTGAGCTGCAACTGCGCGACGCGCGATACCGGAGCGCGTGGTGGGCGCACACCCGGGAGTACCTCACGCGCTACGACGCCGCCGACTGGGAGCGGAACCCGTCGGCGCCGGGCCGGCTGCTCGCCCGGGTGATCATGGAGTCCGCCGAGCCGATCGACCTGCCCCGGTTGCAGGAGCTGGCCGCCCGGCCGGCCCGGCTGCTCCCGCCCTACGCCCGCACCCCCGACGGCACCCCCGTCTGGTCCGCCGATCTCCCGCAGGTCACGCTCACCCCCCTGCTGACCCGTGCCACCCCCCTGCTGCCGTTCGCGGTGGACGCGGAGCTGCGGCCCCGCGCCCGGGACACCCGGCTGTGCCTGCGGCTGCACGAGCTGTACGGGCGGGTGGCCGAGGCCGGGCCGGGTGAAGTGGAGGTGCGGTGGCAGTCGCGGGAGCACGAGCGCACGGCACAGCGCGCGACGGCGACGTTCACGCCCTCCGGAACGGATCTCTGGTCGGCCGAGGTGCCGGTGGACCTCGCCGCGCTCGGCGCCGGCACCTGGGACCTGCGCCTGACCGTGCGTTTCGCGGACGGCACGGCCCGGACCATGACGGCGCACGCCCTCGCGGGCGCCGGCCGGCTGCGCCGGCACGCCGTCCCGAGCGCCCGGTACGGCGTGCTGCTGACCCAGCCGTACGCCACCCACTCCGGCGCCCTGGCGCTGCGCGTGGCGGCCGGGGTGCGCGGAGTGGCCTCGGTGGTCCGCGGCCGGCTGCGCCGCCTGCTTCACTGAGCGGCACAGGCACACAGGCAACGGGGACACAGAACCACAGGGACACAGAACCGCCGGCCGGCACCCGGCCGGCGGACGAGGGGACGGCCGTACATGACCTGGCTGATCACCGGCGGCGCCGGATACATCGGGGCGCACGTCGTACGCGCGATGACCGAGGCGGGCGAGCGGACGGTGGTCTACGACGACCTGTCCACGGGGGTCGCCGAGCGGGTGCCCGACGAGGTGCCGCTGGTGCGGGGCTCGACCCTGGACGGCGAGAGACTGGCGCGCACGCTGGCCGAGCACGAGGTGACCGGCGTCGTCCACCTGGCGGCGAAGAAGCAGGTGGGCGAGTCCGTCGACCGGCCGCTGCACTACTACCGGGAGAACGTGGAGGGCCTGCGCGTCCTGCTGGAAGCGGTGACCCAGGCCGACGTCGCCGCCTTCGTCTTCTCCTCCTCCGCCGCGGTCTACGGCATGCCGGACGTGGACGTCGTGACGGAGGAGACGCCCTGCCTGCCGCTCTCCCCCTACGGCGAGACCAAGCTGGCCGGCGAGTGGCTGGTGCGCGCGACCGGCCGGGCGGCCGGGCTGGCCACCGCTTCGCTGCGCTACTTCAACGTGGCGGGCGCGGCCACGCCCGCCCTGGCCGACACCGGCGTCTTCAACCTCGTCCCGATGGTCTTCGAGAAACTCACCGAGGGCGCGGCCCCGCGCATCTTCGGCGACGACTACCCGACCCCCGACGGCACCTGTGTCCGCGACTACATCCACGTGGTCGACCTGGCCGAGGCCCATGTGACCGTGGCCCGCGCCCTGCGCTCCGCGCCCGGGCACGACCTGACCCTCAACATCGGCCGGGGCGAGGGCGTGTCGGTCCGCGAGATGATCGACCGGATGAACGCGGTCACCGGCTACGACCGCATCGCCACGGAACTCGGCTGGCGGGCGAAGTACGACGTCCAGGACATGATCACCTCGGCCTGGGAGGGCTGGCTGCGCCTCCACCCGGAGGCGGCCCGGTCCTAGATCCCGGCAACCGCCCACCCCCGCG
>NZ_JAJSZC010000060.1:0-31558 GCF_036815105.1 Streptomyces sp. IBSBF 3136 | reverse complement strand
CCCCCCCCCCGCGGCCCCCGCGGCCCCCGTGGAGGCGGTGGAGCGCTGGGGCGCCGCCGGGTCCGCGGGGCGGTCGGGCCGCCCCCGGGCCCGGTTCCGCGCGCAGGGTCGCGCCCTCGGCCGCGTTTACGCGCGCACGGTCGCGCCCCCGGCCCGTGTTTCCGCGCACGGTCGCGCGTTCCAGGACCCGGTGTCGGCGTCACGGCCCGGCCGGCCCCGGTCCCGGCTGCCCGTCGGCGCCGGGCCGGCTCACAGCGCCTTGAGCGCCCCCGCCGTGGCCCGGGCCAGGTCCGCCAGGTAGCCCTTGGGGAGTTTCGGGGAGCGGATCACCACCGAACGCCAGTACAGGGGGCCGGAGATCAGGTCCAGGGCCAGGTCCGGGTTCACTCCCGGCCGCACCTCGCCCCGCGCTTCCGCCGCGGCCACGATCCTGCTGGCGACGCTGTCCTGGCCGTCCCGCAGGGCCTTCTGCATCGCTTCGGCGATGTCCGGGTTGCGGGCCGCCTCCGCCTGGAGGTCGGGAATGATCTGGGAGGCGACGGGGTGGCGCAGGGCGCGCGACGTCACCTCGTACAGGAGCCGCAGGTCACCCTCCAGTGAGCCGCTGTCCGGCACCGGCAGCCCCATCACGGCCATCGCCGACACCACGTCGAGCACCAGGTGCAGCTTCGAGCGCCACCGCCGGTACACCGCCGTCTTGCCGACCCCCGCCCGCCGGGCGATGCCCTCGATGGACATCCGCGCGTACCCGACCGCCGCCAGTTCGTCGAAGACGGCCGCCCGGATGGCCTCGGTCACGTCCTCCCGGAGCACGGCGGCCCCGGCGGGTGCCCGGCGGCGCGTGCGCTTGGGGGCCTCGTCGGCGTTCGTCGTCATGCCGACCAGCATAGGCCGTTACGACGAAACGGTTGCGTTCCGACGCTGGATGGTTCTACGCTCACGTTGCGACGATACGGTCCCGTCCCGACGTAAGAGAACGTGAAGAGAAGCGTAAGGAAACGCCGGATGACGGACGGGGACCGCACCAGCCCGGCCGTACCCCCTCCCCCCGAGCGAAAGCAGCGGATGTGAGCCAGGTCCTCCACACACCGCCCCCGACCCAGGTCCCGGCCGAAGACGACCTGGCGGCGCTGGCCGCCCGGCACGGTCTCTCGGTCAGCGGCGCCCGCCCCTCCCTGCCGGAGTACGTCCGCCGGCTGTGGGCCCGGCGCCACTTCATCACCGCCTTCGCCACCGCCAAGCTCACCGCCCAGTACAGCCAGGCGAAGCTCGGCCAGGTCTGGCAGGTCATGACCCCGCTGCTGAACGCGGCGGTCTACTACTTCATCTTCGGCGTGCTGCTCGGCACCAAGCACAACGTCCCGGACTACGTGCCGTTCCTGGTCACGGGCGTGTTCATCTGGACGTTCACGCAGAGCTCGATCATGGCGGGCACCCGGGCCATCGCGGGCAACCTCGGCCTGGTCCGCGCCCTGCACTTCCCGCGCGCCGCCCTGCCGATCTCCTTCGCGCTCCAGCAGCTCCAGCAACTGCTGTTCTCGATGGCCGCACTGGTGGTCATCCTGCTCTGCTTCGGCGTGCCGGTCGCCGCCTCCTGGCTGCTGGCGATCCCCGCGCTGGTGCTGCAGTTCGTCTTCAACGCGGGCGTCTCGATGATCATGGCGCGGATGGGCGCCAAGACCCCGGACATCGCCCAGCTCATGCCCTTCGTGCTGCGGACCTGGATGTACGTGTCCGGTGTCATGTGGAGCATCGACAAGCTCACCGCGAAGGACCACCTGCCGCACATCGTCACGATCCTGCTGGAGACCAACCCGGCCGCGGTCTACATCGACCTGATGCGGTACGCGCTGATCGACAGCTTCCACGCCCACCAGCTGCCCCCGCACGTGTGGGCGGCGGCGACCGGCTGGGCCCTGCTCGCCGGCATCGGCGGCTTCATCTACTTCTGGAAGGCTGAGGAGACGTACGGCCGTGGCTGAGCAGACCTTCGGGACCCCCGGGCACCCCGGGAACCCCGAGCAGATCCCCACCGTCGTCGCCGACCGCGTCGACATCGTCTACCGGGTCAACGGCACCGGCGCGGGCCGCGGCTCCGCCACCGCCGCCCTCAACCGCATGCTGCGCCGCAAGCAGGCCGAGAAGGCGGCCGGCGTGCGCAGGGTGCACGCGGTGAAGAGGGTTTCGTTCGTCGCCTATAAGGGTGAAGCCATCGGCCTCATCGGCACCAACGGCTCCGGCAAGTCGACCTTGCTCAAGGCGGTCGCCGGACTGCTGCCGGTGGAGAACGGACACATCTACACCGACGGCCAGCCCTCGCTGCTCGGCGTCAACGCGGCCCTGATGAACGACCTCACCGGCGAGCGCAACGTGCACCTCGGCGGCCTCGCCATGGGCATGTCCCGGGAGCAGATCAAGGAGCGCTACCAGGACATCGTCGACTTCTCGGGGATCAACGAGAAGGGCGACTTCATCACCCTGCCGATGCGGACGTACTCCTCCGGCATGGCCGCCCGCCTGCGGTTCTCCATCGCGGCCGCCAAGGACCACGACGTCCTGCTGATCGACGAGGCCCTCGCGACCGGCGACCGCTCCTTCCAGAAGCGCTCCGAGGAACGGATCCGCGAGCTGCGCCGGCACGCGGGCACCGTCTTCCTGGTCAGCCACAACAACAAGTCCATCCGCGACACCTGCGAGCGGGTGCTGTGGCTGGAACGCGGCGAGCTGCGCATGGACGGGCCGACGGAGGACGTCCTCAAGGAGTACGAGGCCTTCACCGGCGACAAGAGCGACAAGCCGGCCAAACCGGCGAAGAAGTCGGCACCGAAGAAGGCGGCACCGCAACCCACGGCGTCGAATCTTCCTCTACCTTCGTGAGGCTTCCTCTTACCTCAGGCGTGGTTATCCCTTTCACCCTTCTAGTGACAGTATGTTAAGAAAGGTCCCCCCAGCAGACGACAAGGCGAAGGAGTCCACCCGCGATGCCCCAACTGAGCGTCATCGTCTACGGGCCGAACACCCAGGGGCATCTGACGGAACTCCTCGACGCGCTGGAGACCCGGCCCCTCCCGGACGCCGAGGTGATCGTCGCCGCGGTCGGCGACTGGGCGCGGGAGACGGCCGAGAACCACGCGCCCGACACCGTCGTCGTGCCCCTGCCCGACGGCACCTCCGACGCGGCGGCCCGTGCGGCGGGGGCCGCGCGGGCCGCCGGCCGCTGGCTGCACTTCGTGCACGCCAAGGACGGCCTGCCCGCCGGCGCGACCCGGCTGATCGCCGAGCGCGCCGCCGAGCTGGACGACACGGTCGACGTCCTTCTCCTCGACCACGTCACCACCACCTGGCAGACCGCCGCCGCCCCCTCCCGCGACGGCCGTCACCTGGCCGCCGCCGGCCGCGCCGTCCTCGCCCTGGACGACGCCTCCGACCTGCTGCGCCTCACCCCGCTGCTCGGCAACCGCGTCCTGCGGACCGCGTTCTGGCGGGCCCACGAGGAGCGGCTCACCACCGACGACGAGCCGGGCGCCGCGTACGCGGCCCTGCTGCACGCCGAGCGGGTCGCCTGCCTGAACCAGGTGGCGTACGAACACCGCAGGCTCCGCCCGCAGAGCCTGCCGCCGCGCGCCCCCGAGGACCGCTTCGCGCTCATCGACCGCTACGAGTCCCTCCTCCCGCTGGCCCGGGACCGCCGCGCCGTCCACGCGGTCATGTACGACCTGATGGTCCGCGACCTGGTGCGCGCGTTCGCCGGCGAGCACCTGCCCGACGCGGTGGCCCGCGAGTTCTTCCGCCGGGCCTCCCTGGCCGCGGTCCGCTGGCGCCCCGAGAACCACCGGCGCCCGGCCGGCCTCGAAGGCGTACGGCACGGCCTGCTCGAAGAGGGCGCGTACACCAAGTACCGCGCCTTCCAGGCCGCCAACCGCACCCGCCGCGCGGCCAGGAAGACGGTGCGCACCCGCAAGCGCCAGCTCGGCGCCAAGCTGCGCGACCAGCAGTACCGCAGGGCGCTCGCCCGCCCGGTCGACCCGAACCTGGCCGTCTTCGCCGCGTACTGGGACCGCGGGGTGGCCTGCAACCCGGCCGCGATCGCCGCCAAGCTCGCCGAACTCGCCCCGCACATCCGCCGGGTGTGGGTGGTGAACAAGGAGAACGCGGCCCTGCTGCCGCCCGGCACCGATCACGTGATCCCGGGCACCCGCCGCTACTGGGAGACGCTGGCCACCGCCAAGTACCTGGTCAACAACGTCAACTTCCCGAACGCGGTCGTCAAGCGCCCCGACGCGATCCATCTGCAGACCCATCACGGCACCCCGCTCAAGCGCATGGGCCTGGACCAGATGGACCACCCGGCCGCCGCCAAGGGCCTGGACTTCGCCGCCCTGCTGGCCCGCGTCGACAAGTGGGACTACAGCGTCAGTGCCAACAGCCACACCACACGCATGTGGGAACGCGCCTACCCGGCCCGCTTCGTCTCCCTCGACCACGGCTATCCGCGCAACGACGTCTTCTACACCGCCACGGCGGCCGACGTCCGCGCGGCCCGCGAGCGCCTCGGCATCGCCCCCGGCCGCACCGCCGTGCTCTACGCCCCCACCCACCGCGACTACGAGGCCGGCTTCACCCCCCGCCTCGACCTGGCCGCCCTCGCCGACCGGCTCGGCGAGGACACCGTCCTGCTGGTCCGCGCGCACTACTTCTACGGCGGCGCCGCCTCCCCGCTGACCGGCCTGCGGCGCTCCGGGCGGATCATCGACGTCTCCTCCTACGACCCGGTCGAGGAGCTGTGCCTGGCCGCGGACGCGCTGGTCACGGACTACTCGTCGATCATGTTCGACTACGCCAACCTGGACCGCCCGATCGTCGTCTACGCCGACGACTGGGAGACGTACCGGACCACCCGGGGCGTCTACTTCGACCTGACGGCCGAGGCCCCGGGCCGGGTCGCGCGCACCCAGGAGGAGCTGACCGAGATCCTCACCTCGGGTGCCTGGCGCGACGACTGCGCCGCCAAGGCACGGGCCGCCTTCCGGCGCCGGTTCTGCGAGTTCGACGACGGCCGCGCCGCCGAGCGGGTGGTACGCCGGGTCTTCCTCGGCGAGCCCGAGGAGGCACTGCCCCCGGTGATCCCGCTCGAGGAACGCACCCCCGCCCCGACCCCCGAGGAGGCCACCGCATGACGACCCCCGACGTGACGGTCACGGTCATCGTCTACAACGACGCTGCCCGGCTGCCCCGGGCGGTCGCATCCCTGCGCGCCCAGACACACGCCAACATCGAGATCGTCATCAGCGACGACCACTCCACCGACGAGACGCCGCGGGTGGCCCGCGAACTGGCCGCGCAGGACCACCGCATCCGCTACCTGCGGCTGCCGGAGAACAGCGGCGGGTGCAGCGCCCCGCGCAACCGGGCCATCGAGATCGCCCGGGCGCCGTACCTGATGTTCCTGGACAGCGACGACGAACTTCCGCCGCGCGCGGTCGAGTTGCTGCTGGCCGAGCACCGCGAGCGCGAGGTGGACTTCACCATGGGCGCGGTACGCCGGGTCCGGGTGGACAACGGCCGGCGCTCGACGTGGATGCCGCACCTGGTCACCGAGCGCCGCACGCTGGACGGCATCGAGGCCGACCCGCGGCTGCTGTTCGAGCACCTGTCGACCAGCAAGATGTACGCCCGCGCCTTCCTCGACCGCCACCGGCTCCGCTTCCCCGAGGGCATCCACTACGAGGACCAGCTGTTCTCGGCGCAGGCGTACTGCCTGGCGAAGGCGTTCACGATCATTCCCGACCCGGTGTACGTCTGGTACATCGAACCCTTCGCGAGCGCCTCCGCCGCCTCCATCTCCAACCAGCGGCACAAGATCTCCAACGTTCGCGACCGGGTGCACGTACAGCGCCTGATCGACGACTTCCTGGTGGAGAACGGGCACGCGGCGCTGCGCGAGGACAAGGACTTCAAGTTCCTCAAGCACGACTTCCGGATGTACGCGGGCGACCTGCCCTACCGGGACGACGAGTGGCTGGAGTCCTTCGCCGAGATCATGAACCCGTACCTGGAGACGCTGGCGGAGGGCGCGTTCGCCCGCCTGCCGCGCCCGGAGCGGGTGGTCCTGCAACTCCTGCGCGACGGCCGCCTGTCCGACGTCCGGCTCGCGGCGCGCGGCCTGGCGCACGGCGTGGCACCGCGGCACGTGGCCACCGACGAGACCGGCGCCACGTACTGGGGCGACGTCGTCCCTGCGTCCGACCGGGCCCGCCGCGAACTGGCCCTGTCCGACCTGGAGCTGGACACCCGGCCGTTCCCCAGCGCGCAGTTCCGCCACGAGATCACCGAACTCACCGCGGGCCCCGGTGCCTGTCTCACGCTCGCGATCCGCACGTACGACCCGGGCCTGCGGCTCCCGGTCGGTCCGCAGCGCGCGAGCCTGGTGCTGGCACCCGGCCGGCGTCGTCTGACGGTCCCGTTCCGGCTCGACCCGGTCCGCCCCGGTCTCTTCGAGGGCCGGGTCCGGCTCGACCTGGCGGCCGCGTCCCTGCCCGTGCAGGGCTTCGACGGCGTGCGGCACCCGCTGCTCCGCCTGGAACAGCAGGGCCTCGTCCACTCGGGCCTGCTGCTGGCCCCGCTGGACTTCCCGGTCCGCACCGCACGCGTGGAGTACCGCTCGGGCGCCACCGCGCACGACGTCACCGTCGAACCCGAGGGCCGCAACCCGGGCCGCCTCCAGATCCGCTGGCGCCCGGTGGGGATCACGGCCCGCGTGATCCGCCCGGTGGTACGCAAGGTGGCCCGCCCGAAGGTGCGGAACGCGGCACGGCTGGTGGCGAGCGTCCTGAGGTAGGTCCCGGCCGCTCCCGGACCACAGGGGCGTGCGGGCCGGCCGATGCCGTCCCGCACGCCCCTGTGGCGTCTACGTCAGCGCTCCACCCGGTACAGCACCTGCCCGCCCGGCCCGGTGGCGACCTGCCGCAGCCACGGCTCGGCGGCGCCCCTGCCGCCCACGACCCAGCGCACGCCGTACCGGCGCACTATGGCCCGCCGGGTGCCGGCCGGGGTGTCCGCGGCGAAGTAGTGCGTCACGGCCGCGTCCCGCCTGGCCGCGTCCGGCAGGAACACGTCGGGATACCCGGGAGCCACGGTGTACGGGCCGTAGGCGGGGATCTGCCGGGACGGCATCGTGCGCGCCATGACCACGTCCCCGTACTTCACCCAGGGCGTGATCCAGTGGTACCCGACCCACGGCGTCCGGTACTTCTCCGCGACCACCGCGGGCAGCGCGTTCCGCCCGACCACGTAGCCGAGCGTCCCCACCTGGGTCCACGCGCCCACGGCCAGCGCGGCGGCCAGGACGCCCGGCCACACCACGCGCACCGCGCGCCGCCCCACCGACACGGTCTCCAGGGCGGCCGCGAGCTGAGCGGGGATCAGCACGGCCGGCAGGGCGCGCCCCCAGGAGTAGTGCCCGGTCAGGCCGCCCGCGGCGAACACCAGCACGCCGAGCGCGAAGAACAGCGCCAGCGGGTCCCAGCGGTCCCGCCGCACCCGCAGGCCCAGGGCCACCACCCCGAGCAGGACCAGCCCGAACCGCTGGAAGAGGTGGGTGTAGAGCGGCCGGTGGATCGCCTCGAGGTCAGCGCCCGCGGAGAACAACGCGAAGAAGTCGTAGTACGGCCACACCCACAGCAGCACCGCGCCCAGCACCGCTCCGGCGCCCAGCCGCAGCAGCGTCCCGCGGTCCGGCCGCGCGGAGATCACCGTGGCCAGCGCGCCGAGCGACGCCACCACCCCGGTGAACTGGTGGCACAGCAGGATCAGCCCCCACAGCAGGCCGAGACCCAGGGCCACGCCCCAGGACGTCTCGCCGCGCAGCGCCCGGGTGAGCCAGGCCCAGAAGTGGAAGGAGAGGCCGAGGGCGAACACGCTGGGGTACGCCACCGTCAGCGCCAGCGAGTTGAGGCCGAGGAAGCCGCTCCAGTTGAACAGCAGCGGTCCCCACAGCAGGACCAGGCACAGGATCGCCAGGGCGGGCGCGGCGCGATGGGCACTGAGCGTGCGGACGTACCGCCACACGCCGGTGAACAGCAGGACCAGCCCGGCGAGCGCCCCGATCCGCAGGACGTCGAAGACCGGCAGGCCGGTCACCCGGGCGACCGCGCCCAGCAGCAGCATCCACGGTGAGTAGTACGGGCTCGGTGTGTCCGCCGCGACCAGGGGGTTGCCGGGGTGCAGCAGGCTGTGCCGCAGCCGCTGCACGGTCGCCGCGTGCATGCCGAGGTCGCCCGCCCAGGGCAGGCGGACGATCACCAGGACCATCAGGAGCAGGACGAGTGCGGCGGCGGCCTGGGGCAGCGCCCGGCCGGCGCTCGCACCGCTAGGCGGCGCGGCGCGCATCCTGCTGGAACACCCAGGTGCGGTAGACGAGGAAACGGAAAGCGGAGGCGAGGACGATCGACAGCGCCTTCACCGCGTTCGACTCGACCGCGCCGTGCAGCTGGAGCCCGTGATATCCCACCCAGAACAGGCCGCTTTCCATCACCACACCGAGACCGCTGAAGACGAAGAACAGGACGATCTGGCGGCGGGTGCGCGAGGCCCGGTCGCGATAGGCGAAATACCGGAAGCCCACGTAATTGGTCGCCATGGCGATACAGCTCGCCAGCACCGTCGCGGTCATCGCAGGCCAACGCAGGCCGTGCAGCAGCAGGTTGAACACCAGGAAATTGACGAGGACGCCACTGCCGCCGACGACCCCGAATTTCACGACTTCCAGCACGACGCGCGTGACCGGGCGGGCAGGAGCCGGCACGGAAGCCGGCGCGGGAGCCGCTGCCGGCGGGCGGGTCTCGGTGAGGTTCACAGTCACAGCGAAGACCCTATCCGAAACGTCACGATTAGCAGGAAACGGTAAATTCCCCGCCCGTTTTCGGCTAGCAATCGGCAAGAACGAAGGCGCCCCGGGCCTGGACCGGCCCGGGGCGCCTTGATCGCCCTGTGACGCCGTACGGCGCCGTTCGGCTACGAGTGCGTGCGCAGCAGCGTCCGCATCGTGCGCATCGCCACCGACAGGTTGGCGAGGTCGAAGGAGTCCGAACCGCGGATCTCCTCCAGTGTGGTGCGCGCCCGGCTCAGGATCGCCGCGTTCTTCTGCTCCCAGTCGGCGAACCGCTGTTCGGGCGTCGAGGTGCCGTTGCCGACCGCCAGGACGTCCGCCGTGAGCGCCGCGTGGGCCGCGTACAGGTCCTCACGGATGGAGGCGCGGGCCATGGACTGCCAGCGGTCCGCACGGGGCAGCTCGATGATGCGGTCCATGAGCTGGGTGATGCCGAGGCGGTCGGCGAGGTCGTAGTAGACCTCGGCGACGTCCAGCGGCTCCTTGCCCATGCGGTCGGCCACCGAGACGATGTCGACCGCGGGGAAGGCGGAGGAGAAGCCGGCCACGCGGGTGGCGACCTCGTCCGGGACACCGGCGGCGGACAGCTCGTCGTACACGTGCTGGTACCACTCCAGGTCCGCGCCCTTGAGCAGCTTCGGCAGCTGCTGCCAGACGTGCTCGACCCGCTCGGCGAAGAACTCGACGGTCTCCGCGAGCTGCAGCGGCTGCGGCCGGTTGTTCAGCAGCCAGCGGGTGCCGCGCTCCACCAGGCGGCGCGAGTGCAGCCTGATCCGGGTCTGGACGGCCGCGTCGACCTTGTTGTCCAGCTCCTCGACCGCGTCCCACACCGGCGCCGAGCGGAAGACCGCGCGGGCCACGGTCTGGGCCCGGACGATCTCCTCCAGGGAGGCGCCGGTCTCCTCGCGCAGCCGGTGCAGATACGTCGTACCGCCCGTGTTGACGGTGTCGTTGACCAGCACGGTCGTGGTGATCTCGCGGCGCAGCGGGTGGTTGTCGATGGCGTCCGCGAACCGCTCGCGCAGCGCCGACGGGAAGTAGGCGTGCAGCAGGCCGCGCAGGTAGGGGTCGTCCGGCAGCGAGGTGTGCAGCAGCTCCTCGGCCACCGTGATCTTCGTGTACGCCAGCACGACGGCCGTCTCCGGGCTCGTCAGCCCCTGGCCGTGGCCGAGGCGCTCGCGGATCTGGCGGTCGGTGGGCAGGAACTCCAGCGCCCGGTCCAGGTGGCCCTCGCGCCCCAGGTGGCGGATGAACCGCTGCTGGGCGTGGAGCATGTCCTTGGCCTGGAACAGGGCGTTGGCGAGGGCCACGTTCTGCGCGTAGTTGTTGCGCAGGACCAGCGCGCCGACCTCGTCGGTCATCTCGGCGAGGATCTTGTTGCGCTGCTTGACGGTCATGTCGCCGTCCGTGACGAGGCTGTTCAGCAGGATCTTGATGTTCACCTCGTGGTCGGAGGTGTCCACACCGGCGCTGTTGTCGATCGCGTCGGTGTTGATCTTCCCGCCGTGCATCGCGAACTCGATGCGGCCGAGCTGGGTCAGGCCCAGGTTGCCGCCCTCGCCCACGACGCTGACCCGCAGGTCCTGGCCGTCGACGCGGATGGCGTCGTTGGCCTTGTCGCCGACATCGGCGTTGGACTCCACCGACGACTTCACGTACGTGCCGATGCCGCCGTTCCACAGCAGGTCCACGGGCGCCTGCAGGATCGTCTTCATCAGGTCGGCCGGGGTCATCTTGGAGATCTTCTCCTCGATGCCCAGGGCGTCCCGGATGTGCGCGTTGAGCGGGATCGCCTTGGCGGTCCGGGGGAAGATTCCGCCGCCCGCCGACAGCAGCTCGGTGTTGTAGTCCTCCCAGCTCGAGCGGGGCAGCTCGAACAGGCGGCGGCGCTCGGCGTAGGAGGTGGCCGCGTCCGGGGTCGGGTCGATGAAGATGTGCCGGTGGTCGAAGGCGGCGACCAGGCGGATGTGCTCGGAGAGCAGCATGCCGTTGCCGAACACGTCACCGGACATGTCGCCGATGCCGACGACCGTGAAGTCCTCGCTCTGCGTGTCCACGCCCAGCTCGCGGAAGTGCCGCTTCACGGACTCCCAGGCGCCGCGCGCGGTGATGCCCATGCCCTTGTGGTCGTAGCCGGCCGAGCCGCCGGAGGCGAAAGCGTCACCGAGCCAGAAGTTGTACTTCTCGGCGACCCCGTTGGCGATGTCGGAGAACGTCGCGGTGCCCTTGTCGGCAGCGACCACCAGGTAGGTGTCCTCGCCGTCGTGGCGCACCACGTCCTGCGGCGGCACGACCTCGCCGGCCACCATGTTGTCGGTGATGTCGAGCAGCGCCGAGATGAACGTCTTGTAGCTGGCGATGCCCTCGGCCAGCCACGCGTCCCGGTCGACCGCCGGGTCCGGCAGCTGCTTGGCGACGAAGCCGCCCTTGGCGCCGACGGGCACGATGACGGTGTTCTTCACCATCTGCGCCTTGACCAGGCCGAGGATCTCGGTGCGGAAGTCCTCGCGCCGGTCGGACCAGCGCAGACCGCCTCGGGCGACCTTGCCGAAGCGCAGGTGCACGCCCTCGACCCGGGGCGAGTACACCCAGATCTCGTACGCCGGGCGCGGCGCGGGCAGGTCCGGGATGGCCTGCGGGTCGAACTTCATCGACACGTAGTCGTGCGGGGCGCCGCCGAGCGCCTCCTGGAAGAAGTTCGTGCGCAGGGTCGCCTTGATGACGGTCAGGAAGGAGCGCAGGATGCGGTCCTCGTCCAGGCTCGCCACCTGGTCGAGGGCGGCGTCCAGCTCCTCGAGCAGGGCGTCGGTGATCTCCAGGCCGGCCTTCTGCCGCTCCGGCGACATCCGGGCCTCGAACAGCGAGACGAGCAGCCGGGTGGTGTGGACGTTGTTGCGGAGGGTGTCCTCCATGTAGTCCTGGCTGAAGGTGGAGCCGGCCTGCCGCAGGTACTTGGCGTACGCGCGCAGCACCATCGCCTGCCGCCAGCCGAGCCCGGCGCTCAGCACGAGGGCGTTGAAGCCGTCGTTCTCCGCCTTGCCGGTCCAGGTCGCGGCGAACGCCTCCTGGAACCGCTCGCGCGCGTCGTCGCCCAGGTCCCCGCCGGCGCCCGCCGTCTTCGGCATGCGCAGGCCGAAGTCGTAGATCCAGGCGGTCGTCCGGTCCGCGCAGCGCATCTCGTACGGCCGCTCGTCGGTGACCTCGACGCCCAGCCGGCTCAGCACCGGCAGCACGTGCGACAGGGAGACCGTGCCGCCCTTCTGGTAGATCTTGAAGCGGCGCTCGTCGGGCGCGGCGCCGACCGGCTCGTACAGGCTGAGCGAGAACGCCTTGTCCTCGCTGAGCTGCTCCAGGTGGACGAGGTCGGCGACCGCGGCACGCGGGGAGTGGTCGGCCTTGTAGCCCTCGGGGAAGGCGTTGTTGTAGCGGCGCAGCACCTCGGCGGCGCGCTCCTCGCCGATCTCGGCGGTCAGCGCCTCGGCGAACGCGTCCGCCCACGAGCGGGCGGCCTCGACCAGGCGGGACTCGATGCGCTCCTTGTCGGCGTCCGACAGCTCGGGCAGCTCGGTGCCCGGCGGGACCCGGACGACGAAGTGCAGCCGGGACAGGATCGACTCGGTGTTCCAGGCGGTGAAGTCGACGCTGATGCCGCCGAGCTCCTCCTTCAGGATGTCGATGATCCGCAGGCGCACACCGGTGGTGTAGCGGTCGCGCGGCAGGTAGACGAGGGCCGAGTAGTAGCGGCCGTACTCGTCCTGGCGCAGGTACAGCCGCAGCCGGCGGCGCTCCTGAAGGTAGAGGACGCTGGTGACGATGGCCTGCAGCTCGGCGGCCGGGGTCTGGAACAGCTCGTCGCGCGGGTAGGTCTCCAGGATCTGGAGCAGGTCGCGGCCGTCGTGGCTGTTGGGCGAGAAGCCGGCGCGCTGCAGGACCTCGGCGACCTTGCGGCGGATGACCGGGACCCGGCGCACGGACTCGGTGTAGGCGGCGGAGGAGAACAGGCCGAGGAAACGGCGCTCACCGACGACGTTGCCGTCCGCGTCGAACTTCTTGACGCCGATGTAGTCCAGGTACGACGGCCGGTGCACGGTCGCCCGGCTGTTGGCCTTGGTCAGCACGAGCAGCTTGTGCTCGCGGGCCTTGGCACGGGCGTCGGCGGGCAGCCGCTCGAAGGAGGGGCTGACCGGGTGCTGGTCGTCCTCGGCGTGCTGCGGGTCCGAACGCAGTATGCCCAGACCGGTGCCGGGGACGGCGGCGAGCGTGTCGTCGTCGCGCAGCTGGTACTCGCGGTACCCGAGGAAGGTGAAGTGGTCGGTGGCCAGCCAGCGCAGCAGCTCGCGGGCCTCCTCGACCTCGGGGGCGGGCAGGTCGCCCGGCACCGGCTCGTCGCCCAGGCCGTCGGCGATCCGGGCCGCCGCCTCCCGCATCTTCTCCCAGTCCTCGACGGCCTCGCGGACGTCGGACAGGACGCGCAGCAGGTCGGAGGTGATCTGCTTCAGGTCGGCGCGGTCGGTCTCACGGTCGATCTCGACGTGGATCCAGGACTCGATGTGCGCGTCGTGCGGCAGGTCGCCGGTGGGCGGGGTCGCCAGCACCTCGATGAGCTTGCCGGTGACGTCGCGCCGGACGACGAACTGCGGGTGGATGACGACGTGGATGCCGCGTCCCTGCCGGGTCAGCTCGTTGGTGACCGAGTCGACGAGGAAGGGCATGTCGTCGGTGACGACCTCCACCACGGTGTGGCTGCAGGTCCACCCGTTCTCTTCCACGCTCGGGGTGTGCACCCGCACGTTCGCGGTGCCCTGCGGTCGGGTCTCGGCCAGCCGGTAGTGCGAGACCGCGGCGCTGAAGACGTCGACCGGGTCGCGGTCGGCCAGGTCCTCGGGTGCGGTGTGCAGGTAGTAGCGCTGGAGGAACGCGAGCACGGATTCGCTGTCCGGAGTGCCGGCCGTGCCCTCGCCCGTCGTCCCGGTCGGTAGGTGCCCCCCGACCGGGCTGTTCTCAGCTACCCGGGCGGCCCGTTCGAGCAGCTCGGCCTTTGCTTCGTCCAGCTTGGTCTGCATTGTCCTCTGGCTCCTGTCGCGCGCCGTTGCGTGACGTAGAAGGAAAAACGGTGTCTTCCCCTCCGGCTCGACGCCACGGCCCGGGGTGTCCGGTCCGATCCGACGCTATGCCGCGAGGTGAGACGAGCGGGGTGTATTCGGCCATTCTCGGCCCATCCGTCGGATGTGACGCTGCTCTCGGCACCGTCGTGTCCGGGGCCGCCATCGGCGTCCCGGGGGCTTCCGCGCCCCCGTCCCGCCCGCGAGGACCAGCGACCGCCGCCCGGTCACGGAGGTGTTCCGTGCCAACCGGGCGCAGGGCAGGGGCAGCATCGCCCCCGCGAGATATCGCGCTGATCACGCCACCAGGCTATCGCCCCTCACCCCGGACCCGTCATGAGCCGTATGTGTACAAAAGAGGGGGCCCAAGTTTGACGTTATGCACAGCGGCGGCGCACGGCCGCGTGACGTAACCGGTCAGATGCCCCGGGGCTGTCCGATGCCCTGTCCACGGCCGGTGGCCACATCCGGTCGCGCCGGGGCCCCCGGGGCCGCACCCTGAAAACGACGGGCCCTCTTGGCAAGCGCGCCCCGCCGAGGCACGTTGCCCTGAACAGTGCCCGTCCCCCGCGGAGGGGACAGTGCCGCCCGGGAGGAGCCGACATGCCCGCGAAGATCCTCATCGTCACCGGCGACGCAGCGGAGTCCCTGGAAGTCCTGTACCCCTACCAGCGGCTGCGCGAGGAAGGCTACGACGTCGACATCGCGGCCCCCACCCGCAAGACGCTCCGTTTCGTCGTGCACGACTTCGAGCCCGGCTACGACACCTACACCGAAAAGCCCGGCTACACCTGGCCCGCCGACCTCTCCTTCGCCGAGGTCGACCCCGGCCAGTACGCGGCCCTGGTCGTCCCCGGCGGGCGGGCCCCCGAGTACCTGCGCAACGACCCCGAGCTGCGCAAGATCACCAAGGCGTTCTTCGACGCGGACAAGCCCGTCGCCCAGATCTGCCACGGCCCGCTGCTCACCGCGGCGATCGACAGCCTCCGCGGCCGCCGCGTCACCGCCTATCCGGCGCTGGAACTGGACATGCAGTCCGCCGGAGCGCACTTCGAGGACAGCGAGACGGTGGTCGACGGCACCCTCGTCTCGGCCCGCGCCTGGCCCGACCATCCGGCCTGGATGCGCGAGTTCCTCTCGGTGCTGCGGGCCAAGGCCCCGGTGACCTGAGCGGCGGCGCCCGCGGGGGCTACGCCGCGAGGCGCCGTGCCTCGGCCACCGCCTCCGCCAGCGTGTCCACCACCGGCACCCCGATCGACTCCAGGCTCGCCCGGCTGTGCGACCCCCCGGTGTAGAGCACGGCCCGCGCCCCCACGTGCCGGGCGGCGACGGCGTCGTCCGCCGCGTCCCCGATCACCACCGTGCGCGCGGGCTCCACGACCCCCGTGAGCGCCTCCAGGTGCCGCACCATGTGCTCGGCCTTGCTGCCCCCGGAGGGCCCCGTACGTCCGTCGACGCGTATGAAGTGCGCCTCGATCCCGAACCCGCGCACCAGCGGCACCAGATCCTCGTGCCCGTACATGCTCAGCAGCGACTGGCTGTGTCCCGCCGAGCGCCACCCGGCGAGCAGCTCGGCGGCGCCGTCCGTCAGCCCGCAGCGCACCCGGTGCTCCGTGTAGTACCGGTGGAAGACCCCGTCCATCAGCTCCCACTCGGCGTCCGTGGGCAGCCGGCCCAGCAGCCGCTCGTAGAACTTCGGCACCGGCACGCAGTACATCGCCCGGTACTGCTCCAGTGTGATCGGCTCCAGGCCCAGCTCGGCGAAGGCCGCGTTCGTCGCCCCGATGATCGCGTCATTGTCGTGGAAGAGGGTGCCGTTCCAGTCCCAGACGATGTGCGCGCTTGCGTGCATCCCCATGCCAAAGACCGTACCCGCCCGCACTGACAGTCACAGCCTACGGTCACCGCCTGTGGACAACCGGACGGCCCGCACGGCGACCGGGGCCGGCCGGCCCGACGACCAGACGCGCTCAGACGCCTTCCACCAGGTTGGGGATCTCCTGGGTGGCGAACCACAGCAGCTCGTGGTCGTCGGCCTCGTCCACGAGGAACTGTGCGTCGTCGTCACCTCCGTCGGCGGCCTCCAGCGCCCCGGCCGCGGCGGTCACGTCACGCTCCGCGTCGTCGGCGTCGACGTGCACCGCCGCCGCCTTGGCCAGCGGGACCGCACCGGTCACCGTCACCTCGCCGAGCGCGGTCGGGTCGGATGCGCGGTCCGGGCCGACCGTGGCGACACCGTCGGGCACGTCGACGGCGACCACGACCCGGCGCCGTACCGCGTCCGGATCGGCCGCCAGCAGCCGCAGCGAGGCCAGCGCGGCCCGGCCGAGCGCGGCGTACTCCAGCTCCTCGACGTCGTCGGAGAGGTACCACTCGCGCAGCGCGGGGGTGACGGCGTACGCCACGAGGGGCCCCGTCCCCAGCTCACCCGTCTTGTGCGCCTCGGCGAGACCGGGGAGGGTCAGGGGGACGTAGACGCGCATGGCTGCCGCTCTTTCCTGGTCGCCGACGGGCCTTCAGGATACGTGCGGCCGTCCCCTTTCGGGTTCCCGCCCACCCCCTCCGCGGCGTCCACCCGACGCCGCTCACCTCACCCGGTGCCACCGCGCTCCCACGGGCTTTTCGAGGACCCCGGTCACTCGGATAAGTGAACCCGCTGTGGCCCTCGCCACCCGCTCCGACTTCCTTGCGATGCCCGCACCGGCCCCCGTACAAGATCCCCACCAGCGAGTTACCGCCCGGTAAGAGCCGGGCCCGCCGAACGGGGACCCCCATGAACAAGGTCATGAGCCGCGCCGCGCAGCCCCGCCCGCGGCATCGGCCGCCGACCCGTCAGGACTCCCGCCGTCCGGGCGGCGCGCCGCCCCGCATCCCGGTCCGTGGAGGCGCCCGTACGGCGCCTGAGACGCCCCTGGCGCGGCCGCGGCCCACCGACCTCTTCGCCGACCGTCTGCTGGCCGTCCTCAGCGGTCAGCGCCCCGTCCACTGGATGCTCCGGCACACCGCCGGCCACGCCTACGACGACCTCGCGCGCCTCGCCGAGCGCGGCCCCTTGCGCACCCGCGGCACCCGGCCCGTCGTCCACGACCTCGGCTGGTTCGTGCCCCGTGCCGGCGCCCTTGAGGTCTTCGCCCGAATCGCCGCCGGCGGCCGGCTGCGCGCCATGGCCTTCCGCCTGGAGCAGGGCCCGGGCCACCGCTGGCGCTGCACGGCGATCGAACTGGGCCCGAGGCCCTCCCGCGCCTCCGAGGACTGACCCGCACGCGCCGCCTTCCGCACGAACCGCCTGCGGGCACGGGCACGGGCAGGGCCCGGCCCACAGGCACGGCGAAGGGCCGGGCCCCCCGGGAAAGAGGGGCCCGGCCCTTCGGTCCGGCTCAGTGGCCGCGGGTCAGCGGCCGGGGCTCAGTGGCCACGGCTCAGTGGTCGGGGCTCAGTGGCCGCGGGTCACTTCTTGCGGCGCCGGCCGCCCTTGGCCTGCTTGCGACGCTCGGCCCGCGTCAGCCCGTCCGACTCCGAGCGCACCGGCTCGTCGTCCTCCAGGTCGCGCTCCACGATGCCGCCCTCGCCGTCCACGGTGGGCGCGGAGAAGTGCAGGTCCCGGCGCTGCGGAACGTCGAGGCCCTTGGCCCTGATCTCCGGACGCGCACCCGCCTGCGCCGGCACGGTGTCCTGCACGCCCTCGGGGAGCGCGAGGTCCTCGACCGGGACCTCCTCGACCTGCTGCTCGACCTGGACCTCCAGGTTGAACAGGTAGCCGACGGACTCCTCCTTGATGCCCTCCATCATGGCGGTGAACATGTCGAAGCCCTCGCGCTGGTACTCGACCAGCGGGTCCTTCTGCGCCATCGCGCGCAGGCCGATGCCCTCCTGGAGGTAGTCCATCTCGTAGAGGTGCTCGCGCCACTTGCGGTCGAGGACCGACAGCACGACCCGGCGCTCCAGCTCACGCATGATCTCGGAGCCGAGCTGCGTCTCGCGCGACGCGTACTGCTCGTGGATGTCGTCCTTGATGGACTCGGAGATGAACTCGGCGGTCAGACCGGCCCGGTCGCCGGCCGCCTCCTCCAGCTCCTCGATGGTGACCTTCACCGGGTAGAGCTGCCGGAAGGCACCCCACAGCCGGTCCAGGTCCCAGTCCTCGGGGAAGCCCTCGGCGGTCTCCGCGCCGACGTACGCGTCGATGGTGTCGTCCATGAAGTGCTGGATCTGCTCCTGCAGGTCCTCGCCCTCCAGGACGCGCCGGCGCTCGCCGTAGATGACCTCGCGCTGCCGGTTGAGCACCTCGTCGTACTTCAGGACGTTCTTGCGCGTCTCGAAGTTCTGCTGCTCGACCTGCGACTGCGCGGACGCGATCGCCTTGGTGACCATCCTGTTCTCGATCGGCACGTCGTCCGGCACGTTCGCCATCGACATCACGCGCTCGACCATCTGGGCCTTGAACAGGCGCATCAGGTCGTCGCCGAGGGACAGGTAGAAGCGGGACTCGCCCGGGTCGCCCTGGCGGCCGGAACGACCGCGCAGCTGGTTGTCGATACGACGCGACTCGTGCCGCTCGGTGCCCAGCACGTACAGACCGCCGAGGTCCTCGACCTCTTCCTTCTCGGCCTTGACCGCCTGCTCGGCCTTCTCCATGGCGGCGGGCAGGGCGTGCGCCCACTCCTCGATGTGCTCCTCGGGGTCGAGGCCGCGCTGGCGCAGCTCCGCCTCGGCGAGGTCCTCGGGGTTGCCGCCGAGCTTGATGTCGGTACCACGGCCGGCCATGTTGGTGGCCACCGTCACGGCGCCCTTGCGGCCGGCCTGGGCGACGATCGACGCCTCACGCTCGTGCTGCTTGGCGTTCAGCACCTCGTGCTGGATGCCGCGCTTGCTGAGCTGCTGGGAGAGGTACTCCGACTTCTCGACGGACGTCGTGCCGACGAGGATCGGCTGGCCCTTCTCGTGCTTCTCGGCGATGTCGTCGACGACCGCCTCGAACTTGGCCACCTCGGTGCGGTAGATCAGGTCGGACTGGTCCTTGCGGACCATCGGCTTGTTGGTCGGGATCGGGACCACGCCGAGCTTGTAGATCTGGTGGAACTCGGCGGCCTCGGTCATGGCCGTACCGGTCATGCCGGAGAGCTTCTTGTAGAGGCGGAAGAAGTTCTGCAGGGTGATCGTGGCGAGCGTCTGGTTCTCGTCCTTGATGTCCACCCCTTCCTTCGCCTCGATCGCCTGGTGCATGCCCTCGTTGTAGCGGCGGCCGGCGAGGATACGGCCGGTGTGCTCGTCGACGATCATGACTTCGCCGTCGATGACGACGTAGTCCTTGTCCTTCTTGAAGAGTTCCTTGGCCTTGATGGCGTTGTTCAGGTAGCCCACGAGCGGGGTGTTCACCGACTCGTAGAGGTTGTCGATGCCCAGCCAGTCCTCGACCTTGCTGACACCCGACTCGTGGATGGCGACGGTGCGCTTCTTCTCGTCGACGTCGTAGTCGCCGGTCTCCTCCATGCCCTTGAGCGGGTTGCCCGCCTCGCCCTTCTTCAGGCGGGTGACCAGCTTGGCGAAGTCGCCGTACCACTTGGTGGCCTGGTCGGCCGGGCCGGAGATGATCAGCGGCGTCCGGGCCTCGTCGACGAGGATGGAGTCGACCTCGTCGACGATGGCGAAGTTGTGGCCGCGCTGGACCAGCTCGTCCTGCGCCCACGCCATGTTGTCGCGCAGGTAGTCGAAGCCGAACTCGTTGTTCGTGCCGTAGGTGATGTCGCACGCGTACTGCTCACGGCGCTGGGCCGGCGTCATGTTGGCCAGGATGCAGCCGACCTCGAGGCCCAGGAACTTGTGGACGCGGCCCATCATCTCGGAGTCGCGCTCGGCCAGGTAGTCGTTGACCGTGATGAGGTGGACGCCCTCTCCGGAGAGGGCGTTCAGGTACGCGGGCAGTGTGCCGACGAGGGTCTTGCCCTCACCGGTCTTCATCTCGGCCACGTAGCCGAGGTGGAGGGCGGCGCCACCCATGAGCTGCACGTCGTAGTGCCGCTGGCCGAGGACGCGCTTGGCGGCCTCGCGGACGGTGGCGAACGCCTCGGGGAGCAGGTCGTCCAGGCTCTCGCCGTCGGCGTAGCGCTGCTTGTACTCCTCCGTGAGGGCACGCAGCTCGGCGTCGGAGAGGTCGACGAAGTCCTCTTCGATGGAGTTGACCTGGTCCGCGATGCGGTGCAGCTTGCGCAGGATCTTGCCTTCGCCTGCACGCATGATCTTCGAGAGGACGGACACGGGGGCTGGTCTCCTTGCCGGTCGGGCCTGGGACGGTCGGTTTTCCTTGACGTACTGAGCAACGGCCATCGTATGCGAGGACCCGGCCGCGCCGGGAGGCCTGGCGGCCCGACGGCTGCTACACACGTTCAACGGCCGGGAGGGGCGGATGGTGCCGCGCCGTGCGAGGAATTGCGCGAATTGTGATCGCCCGCTCACACACCGCGAAAACACTGGCGTGGCGGGGGTCCCCCGAACAGAATCGGCCGATGGAACCCGTGACGCTGACCACCGACCGTCTCGTCCTGCGCACCGTCGGCCCGGACGACACCACGGCGGTGTACGAGGCCGCCCAGGACCCGGACATCCAGCGCTGGACCACCATCCCCTCGCCGTACCTGCCGGAGCACGCCCGCGGTTTCACGGAGCAGATGGTCCCCGACGGCTGGTCGGACGGCTCGATGTTCACCTTCGGCGTGTTCACGGCGGGCGGAACGCTGGCCGGGATGCTCGGCCTGACGATGCGCGCGCTCGGCGTGGCCGAGGTCGGCTTCTGGTCGGCGAAGGAACACCGCGGCCGTGGCTACGTCACCGAGGCCGTGCTCACCTCATGCCGGTGGATCTTCACCGAGGTCGGCGTCGACCGCGTCGAGTGGCGGGCGGAGGTCGGCAACCACGCCTCCCGCGCGGTGGCGGAGCGCGCCGGTTTCACCGTCGAGGGCACCCTGCGCTCGGCCGTCAACAACAAGGGGGTCCGCCGGGACTGCTGGGTGGGCTCGCTCCTCCCGTCGGACCTGGGTCTGCCCTCGACGGCGCCGTACCTGCCGGCCCGGACCTGACCGTCCGCCCCCGGCCGCAGGGAGGGAACCGCAGGCCGGCCCGGGTCTGTCAGTGGCACCCTCTATCGTCCGACGCATGACGACCCTTCCGCGTCCCACCACCACGCTCACCGCGGACGACGCCCGGCGTGTCGCCCTGCGGGCCCAGGGCTTCCTCGGCGTGCCCGACCGGCGCGCCGGTGTCCGCGGGGTGCTCCGCCACCTCGGCGCGGTCCAGCTGGACACCATCTCGGTCCTGGCCCGCTCGCACGAGCTGGTCCCCTACGCCCGGCTCGGCGCGGTCGGCCGCAAGACCGTCGAGGCCGCGTACTGGGGCGCCGGTTCCGCCGGCGGCGCTCCGGCGCGGCCCCACGCGTTCGAGTACTGGTCGCACGCGGCGTGCATCCTGCCGGTCGAGGAGTGGCCCCACTTCGCCTTCCGCCGCCGCGCCTACCGCAGCCGCCCGCACTGGAACCACCAGCTCCCCGAGGGTGTCTACGAGCAGGTCGTCAAGCAGCTGCGCGCGGAGGGCCCGCTGACGGCCACGGAGCTGGGCGGCGCGAAGCGGACCAGCGACTGGTGGGACTGGTCGGGCACCAAGGTCGCCGTGGAGCGCGCGCTGATGTACGGCGAGGTGGTGTGCGTCGAGCGCCGCGGCTGGAAGCGGGTGTACGACCTCGCCGAGCGCGCCGTCCCGGACGCGCTGCTCCACGACGACCTGGACGACTCCGAGTGCGTGCGCCGTCTGGTCCGGCTGGCCGGTGAGGCCCTCGGCGTCGGCACGCGCGGGGACATCGCCGACTACCACCGGCTCAAGGCCGAGCAGGTCGACGCGGTGATCGCGGACTCGGGTCTGGTCCCGGTCGAGGTGGAGGGCTGGTCCAAGCCGGCCTGGGCGGACCCGGCGGCCCTCTCCGCGCCACCGCGCGGCCGCCACCGCACGACCCTGCTGTCCCCGTTCGACTCGCTGATCTGGGAGCGGGCGCGCACGGAACGCATCTTCGGCTTCACCCACCGCCTGGAGGCGTACGTCCCCAAACCCAAGCGGATTCACGGCTACTTCGCGATGCCGGTCCTGGCCGGCGGCCGGCTGGTCGGCCGGGTCGACCCGGCCCGCGAGGGCCAGACGCTGGTGGCCCGGCAGGTCGGCGTGGAAGGCCCGAAGGCGGTCCCGGCGGTGGCGCAGGCCCTGGCCGAGGCGGCGACCTGGGTGAACTGCGCGGACGTCCGTGTGGAGCGCGTGGAGGCGCCCGACCTGCGCGAGCCCCTCACCCGGGAACTGGCCGCCCTGCTCGGCTAGGGCCGGGGCGCCGCCCTAGCGGATCTCGAGGATCTTCTCCCGCATCGCGTAGACCACGGCTTCCATCCTGGAGTGCAGCTGGAGCTTCTCCAGGATGTTGCGGACGTGGTTCTTCACGGTGTTCTCGGAGATGAACAGCTCCTTGGCGATGTCCCGGTTGTTCATCCCGGTCGCCACGAGCTTGAGCACCTCCAGCTCGCGATCGGTGAGCCGGGGCGCGGGCACCAGCCGGCGCTCGTCGGTGCGCTGGATCATCGACTTGAACTCGGTGAGGAGCTTCGACGCCATGGACGGACTGATCTGCGACTGCCCGTCGGCGACCGCGCGAATGGCGGTGGCCACCTCGTCGGTGGAGATCTCCTTGAGTAGGTAGCCGGTCGCGCCCGCCTTGATCGCGTCGTAGAGGTCCGCCTCCTCGTCGCTGATCGTCAGCATGATGATCTTCGCGCTGGGAGCGACCTCCTTGATGGAGGTGCACGCCTCGATCCCGCCGCGCTTGGGCATCCGCACGTCCATCAGCACGATGTCGGGCAGCAGGTCCGCGGCCTTGTCCACCGCCTCGGCGCCGTCGCCCGCCTCGCCGACGACCTGGATGTCCTCCTCGGCCGCCAGCACGATCTCCAGGCCACGACGGAAGAGGGCGTGGTCGTCCACGACCAGGACTCTGATCGGCTCCGCGCGCGCAGGGCCCGTGTCCGGGTCCGCGCCGACGGCGGTGTGGCCATCGTCGGCGTGCCTCATCGGTCCGAAGGTGTCCGCCATCGTTCCTCCCCCTGTGGCTGCGGCCTGCGATCCAGTGCCGTCGCCAACCCAAGGCATCGGCCCACCGGTTGGGCCGGTGCGGCCATGATTTCATGCCCGGACGACACGGAGGTGACGTGTGGGGCGCGAAGTGGTCGCACGCCGGTGCCCCTGGGGGCGCACAGGCGCTTCCAGGGGCACCGGCTGAGCTCCGGCCGGGCGGTCAGCCGCCCAGCGTGCCCCCTGCCGCCGGGGGCTGCACCTCGGCGACCATCGGGTCGGTGCTGAGGTGGATGACGCCGTAGTCGTAGGCGTGTCGCCGGTAGACGACGCTCGGTTCCTTGGTCTCGGCGTCGACGAACAAGTAGAAGTCGTGGCCGACCAGTTCCATCTCGTAGAGGGCCTGGTCGAGGCTCATCGGGGAGGCGACGTGCGTCTTCTCGCGGACGATCAGCGGGCCCTCGCCCTTGACCTCCAGCGAGCCGATCTTCTTGGTGGGCACCCCGTCCGTCTCCTCGTCGTGGACGGGCTCACCGTTGCCGTTGAGCGTCGCCGCGCCTGGCACGTGGTCGGGAACCTCGGCCGCCGAGATCCGCCGCGCGCCGCGTCGCGAGAAACGCTTGTCGTGCTGCTTGCGCAGCCGTGCGTCCAGCTTCTCCGCCGCCAGGTCGAGAGCCGCGTACGGGTCGCTGGCCGCCGCCTCCGCCCGGATCACCGGACCGCGGGAGCGGAGGGTGATCTCCACCCGGTCGCAGCGGTCTGCCTGTCGCGGGTTGGGCTCCTTGGACACCTCGACGTCGAGACTCATCACCTTGGCATCGAGCCTCTGGATCTTCTCCAGCTTCAGCTTCTCGGCCACGTGCTTGCGGAACCGCTCGGGCACCTCGGTCTTGCGGCCTTTGACGACGATGTCCACGCAGAACTCCGTTCCCGGATCACTCCGCCGCATCGGCGGAGCATCTCCCTTTTGCACCAGGTCCCGGTGAGCCCCGGGACCTCGGACTCGGTGACTTCCACCTCCTCCTCCCCCATGGGCAAGATCTCCACCCCGCCGGCTCGGGTGATATCGGAAAACCCGCAGCACGGCATTCGGATAAGCGAGGTGTGGCCTGCGCCTTTCCTCACAACCGAACATATCTCGCCCGGACGGATGTCGTCACCCTCTACTGCGGCGTACCTCCGTTCAAGTGAATTGACCCTCTCGCTACCTGCAACGATGCAAGTCAGCGCTCAGTTCCTGTTTATTGCGAAGGAATCCCGAGGAGCGGCGACGACGGCCGCTCGGAGGGTCTCTCCTTTGATGTTCGGTACCGCCTTTTCAGGTGCACCATGCACCCACTTCCCTCTCTCCTGCCGGGCCTCGATCCGTCGTTCTCCCCTACCTTCCCGAGTTGCGGCCTCGTACACAGGCGTTCTGCCATCACGGCGGGATACCGTCACCTCGCGAACGGCCCGTGCCGCCTCGGCCAGGCTCGCCCCGGTGGTGATCAGATCGTCGACGACCACGACGTGACCGCCGGCGAGCAGCCGCGCCCCGCCCGTCCTGACCTCCAGCGCGCCGGCGAGGTTGGCCAGGCGCTGCCGCGCGTCCAGCGCCGCCTGGTCGGCCACGGCCCGCCGCTGCCGCAGCACGGCGGCCACCCGGGCCGGTGTCCCCGTGCGCCGCAGCTCCGCGGCCGCCGCGAGGGCCATCCGCCGCACCGGATCGTGCCCGCGCGCCCGCACCGCCCACCGGGCGGACGGCACGGGGACGAGCAGCACCGTCCCCGAGGCCGGGCGCGTCGGGGGAAGGCCGCCGCGCCCGACGGGTGACAGACCCGCACGCACGGCCCCCGCCAGGGCCGCCCCCAGAGCCGCCGCGAGCGCCAGCGCACCCCGCTCCTTGTGGGCCAGGAGGAGGGCCCGCACCTCACCCGCGTAGGCGGCCGCCGCGTGCACCACGGGGAGCCCGGGCGGCTCGGGCTCCGGCCGCACCCGGCGTGGCGCGGTGCCGCCCAGCGCGGTGCGGCACCGCGGGCACAGATCCGTGCGAGGTGCCCCGCAGCCCGCGCACTCGGCCGGCAGCACCAGGTCGGTGAGGTCCTGCCACCAGCCCCGCATGCGCTCCACTGTGCCAACGCACGGACCGGCAGGCCACCCCTGTGGACAACGCCCTGTGGACAAGCCGGAGCAGCGCCCGGCACTCATCACTCACACGAGTGAGGCCGCTGCGCCGACCGGCCGGACGTCTCGTTCCTCAGCCCGGATAGATCGGCGCGGTCCCGTCCTTGTCCACCTTCTGCCACTGCGCCCCGGACGGCAGACGTACGATCCCGTCCTCCGAATAGGCCACCAGCGGGACCCGATCGTCCTCGGACGCGGCGATCGCCTTCACACCCGACAGGGCGGCGGGCGCCAGACCGTCCAGCGTGGAGCCGTCGACCTGCACGTACCGCATCTGGTGCACGCCGCCCTGCTCCAGGCCGACGACGACCAGCCGGCTGTCCCCGGCCCAGGACATGGCGGTGACCTGCTCCAGATCCGGGGCGGCGGGCCGCGAGTCGACGACCGAGGGACTCTCGCCCGGCTTGTCCCCGCGTTCGATCCGCCCGATGAGCAGGGACTGCTTGCCGGCCTTCTCCACCACCAGCGCGACCCGCACACCGTCGGCGGCCACCCGCACGTCCCGGAGGCGGCCGGGCAGGTCCGGGACATTCACCTTCATCGGCTTGCCGCCGCCCTGCTCCAGCACGTACAGCTGCGTGTGGTGCGGGTCGCGGTCGGCCACCCACAGGTCGCCCTGCGCATCCCAGCTCGGAGTGGTCAGCCGGTCGTCCTCGGCCGCCCCCTGGCTGGTGACGACCGCCTCGCCGAGCGAGGCGTCCGTCGACAGCGAGGTGACGTACAGCGACTTGCCGTCCGCGCCGACCCCGGCCACGGTGTGCTCGTCCCGCGAGACGGCCACCGACCGCAGCACCCGGCCGCCCGGCTCGCCCAGCGGTCCGGGCACCGGGACGGCGCTGGTTCCCGTGGCCTCGCTGGCCAGCCGCACGAGCCGGTGCTTGCCGTCGAGGAAGTACAGGTAGTCGGGGCGCTGGACCGAGGCGCGCCAGGCGGCGGAGTCGGCGCGCTCAGCGGCGAGGTCGCACAGCTGGTGCCCGCCAGGTCCCTGCAACTCGACCGACTCCAGTGTCGGCGTCATGTTCCGCAGCGTGAACAACAGCTGGGTCGCCATCTCCATGCACCTGGCCGGACCGACCCGGGAGGCCTTGGCGTTCAGCGGCACCACCAGCCGGTTCTGGTCGTCCGGCGCCAACCCCGACACGCCCTCCCGCAGGGCCGTACCGGTCGGGAAGCTCGACCGGACCACGGGCCCGAGCCACCTGGTGGGGCCGCGCAGCAGCGACTGGACCACCTGGGTCATCGGGTCCACCTTGCCGCGCACGAACACCGAATCGGCGACGGCCACCGGCTGTCCGGTGGCCGCGACCGTCGTGCCGGAGGCGAAGTAGTACTTGTTGACGGCCGTGTAGTTGCGCTGGAAGTCGGTCTTGCCCATGACGACGCCCTGGGGCAGCGAGTCGATGCGCCACTGGCCGCTCTTGGCGTCCTTGGTGAGGTGCACCTTCCCGCGGTAGTCCCCGTCGGCCGGCGCGTACGCCTGCCGGGCGTCGACGGTGGCGACCTTGCTCCCCGTCAGGATGAAGGTGAGGCTGTCGCTCGCGCCCCGGCCGCCCGGCTGGTTGTCGGTCACGATGCTCGGTCCGTTGGCGAGCACGGTGGCCGACCGCTCCGGCCGCCAGGCGCGCGCCGCGTCGGCGGTCAGGTACTTGCGCGCCGTGTCGTACTCCGGATCGTCACTGGTCAGGGCCTCCAGGAAGCCCTGCATGATCTCCGTGGCCTGGGCGTCCTCGGCCGGCGGCATGGCGAACACGCGCACCCCGGTGTCCTGCCTCGGCGTGGACTCGACGTCCCGCAGGTCGCCGCTGTCGGGCATCGAGGCGCACCCGGCCAGCAGAATGACCCCCAGGGCCGTGCAGGCCACCGCGCGTCCCGGCCGGTGCCGGACGCCCCCCTCGCGGTCAGCGCCCACGAAATGCCTCCCCTGGCTCGGTCGAGTCCTCGGCCCCGGCGCTCCCGGAACGGCCGGCGTGTGTGTCGGACGCCGGAGCCGGCGCGGATCTGTCGTCGGCGCGCCGCTGCGGGCCGGCCGGCCGCGGCACCACGCGCGCGCCGTTGCCGTTGCCGGGCAGCGCGGTCGGGTCGGCGGCGGAGCCGGCGGAGGCCGGCCGCGGGGCGCGCCCGGGCAGCAGCGACATCTGGCCACCGCCCGGCTGCACCGGCACGGTCGCCCGCTTCTCCTCGCCCCCGCGGGGCAGACCGGCGTCGTCGAGCCCGCGGTTGCGCCGCGAGTCCTTGGGTTCCAGCGGTATCGGTGAGCCGCGCAGCGGTTCGTCCGCGGTCCTCGGCAGCGTCAGCCGGAACTGCGAGCCGCCGCCCGGCTCCCCCCACGCCTGCAGCCAGCCGCCGTGCAGGCGGGCGTCCTCCAGAGCGATCGACAGCCCGAGGCCCGTACCGCCGGTGGTACGCGCGCGTGCCGGGTCGGCCCGCCAGAAGCGGCTGAAGACGCGGGTCGCCTCGCCGGGCTTGAGCCCGACGCCGTAGTCGCGCACCGCGACGGCGACCGCGCCGCCCGCGGCGGCGAGCTTGACGACGACGTCCTTGCCCTCGCCGTGCTCGACGGCGTTGACGACGAGGTTGCGCAGGACGCGCTCCACGCGCCGGGCGTCGGCCTCGGCGACGACGGGCTGCTGGTCGCCGACGACACGTATGTGGGTGCCCTTGCGCTCGGCGAGCGGCTCGGCCCCGCCGACCACCCGGCGCACGACCTCCCTGAGGTCTATCGGCTCGGCCTCCAGGGCCGCGGCACCCGCGTCGAAGCGGCTGATCTCCAGCAGGTCCGCGAGCAGCGACTCGAACCGGTCGAGCTGGTCGGCGAGCAGCTCGGCCGACCGGGCGGTGACCGGGTCGAAGTCCTCGCGCGCCTCGTGGATGACGTCGGCCGCCATCCGCACGGTGGTCAGCGGGGTGCGCAGCTCGTGCGAGACGTCGGAGACGAACCGCCGCTGCATACGGGAGAGGTCCTCCAGCTGCTGGATCTTCAGCTGGAGGTTCTGCGCCATCTTGTTGAAGGCCTCACCCAGACGGGCGATGTCGTCCTCGCCGGTGACCTTCATCCGCTCCTGGAGGGTCCCCGCGGACAGCCGCTCCGCGATCCCGGCCGCCATCCGCACCGGGGTGACGACCTGCCGCACCACCAGCCAGGCGATGGCGCCGAGGAGCACGACGACGAAGAGACCGGCGGTCGCCAGCGTGCCCTTGACCAGGCTGAGGGACTTCTCCTCCTGGGTGAGCGGGAAGAGGTAGTACAGCTCGTAGGGGTGGCCGTTGGGGTCGTTGACCTGCTTGCCGATGACCAGCGCCGGCTGGGACTCACGGGAGGGCGAGTAGACGATCCGCGTGTAGCTCTGGGCGGCCGTCGTGCTGCTGTTGATCCGGTCCCGCAGGTCGGCGGGCACGCTGGCGGAGGGGTCGACGTTCCCCGAGCCGCGGGGGCTGCGCCCGCCGCCGCTGTCGTTGCCCACGGGCAGGGTCACGACGTCGAACGCGCCGGCGCCGCCGCTGGAGAGCGAATCGACGAGGTCGCTCATCCACGGGATGACGCTCTGCGAGGGCCGCCCCTCGGCGGAGGCGGTGCCGTCACCGGTGCCGGACGCCGTGCCGGTGCCGGCGGCGGCCTCGTCCGCCTTCTGCTTGGCCACCGCGAAACCGCCGGTGGCCTGGCTCTGCGAGGCCCTGACCTTGGCGTCCAGCAGGCCGTTGCGCACCTGCCCGATGACGACGAAGCCCAGCAGCAGGACGACGCCCAGCGACATCAACAGGGTCGTCGCGACGACCCTGAGCTGGATGTTGCGCCGCCACAGCCGCATGACAGGCAGCAGCGGGCGGCGCACCCAGCGCATGAACAGCCGGACCACCGGGCTGCCCTTGACCCCGCCCTGCAGAAGGCCGCCCTCCAAGAGACGTCCCCAACGCGTACCCGCCGTCGCACGGCCGACAGGCCGCCCCGGACGGGCCCCGGACCGGCCGGGAGCCGAAGCGGCACTGTCCTCGGACATGTCAGCTCGGTCCCGCCTTGTACCCGACACCACGGACGGTCACCACGATCTCCGGCCGCTCCGGGTCCTTCTCGACCTTGGAGCGCAGCCGCTGGACGTGCACGTTGACCAGGCGGGTGTCGGCGGCGTGCCGGTAGCCCCACACCTGCTCGAGGAGCACCTCACGGGTGAACACCTGCCACGGCTTGCGGGCCAGCGCCACCAGGAGGTCGAACTCCAGCGGGGTCAGCGCGATCGACTGCCCGTCCCGCTTCACGGAGTGCCCGGCCACGTCGATCACCAGGTCACCGATGGTGAGCTGCTCCGGCGCCGGCTCCTCCGACCTCCTGAGCCGCGCCCGGATGCGGGCCACCAGTTCCTTCGGCTTGAACGGCTTCACGATGTAGTCGTCGGCGCCCGACTCCAGGCCCACGACGACGTCGACCGTGTCGCTCTTGGCCGTGAGCATCACGATCGGCACGCCGGACTCCGCCCTGATCAGGCGGCACACCTCGATGCCGTCCCGGCCGGGCAGCATCAGGTCGAGCAGCACCAGGTCGGGCTTGGCTTCACGGAAAGCGGCCAGCGCCTTGTCGCCGTCGGCTACGAAAGACGGCTCAAAACCTTCACCACGCAGCACAATACCGAGCATCTCGGCCAGTGCGGTGTCGTCGTCGACGACAAGGACTCGTCCCTTCATAAACGACATCATCCCATTCTCGTAACGACGACAGAGGTGCAGGTGAGCAGGCTCACTGGCCTGTGACGATAGTCGTACGGAGCCATCACTGTCTGCCCCCGCAACGGGGACGGCACGACCCCTCACTCTGCGCATCGCCGCGGAGAGGAGGGGTCGCCACCGTAAGCGGACGCGTCACACGCCGCGCCGCGGTCCATTCAGCCGGTCGCCGCCCCGCTCAGGCCGTCACACAGCTCCGCGAGCGCCTCGGCCGTCACCGGTGACATCACGCCCCGCTCCGTGACGATCGCCGTCACCAGCTCGGGCGGCGTGACGTCGAACGCCGGGTTGTGCGCCTGCGTGCCCAGCGGCGCCACCGGGATCCCGCCGCCCGCTCCCGTCACCGGGACCTGCGGGGCCATCAGCTCCGTCACCTCGAAGCCGGGACGCTGCTCCACCTCGATCGACGCCCCGTCCGGCGTCCCGGGGTCCACCGTGGTCGACGGCGCCACGACGATGAACGGCACATGGTGGTAGCGGGCGAGCACCGCGAGCGGATAGCTCCCCACCTTGTTCGCCACCGAGCCGTCGGCCGCGATCCGGTCCGCCCCGACCAGCACCGCGTCCACCTCGCCCGCCGCGAACAGCGAACCGGCGGCGTTGTCGGTCAGCAGCGTGTACGCCATCCCGTGGCGGGCCGCCTCGTACGCCGTCAGCCGGGAGCCCTGCAGCAGCGGGCGCGTCTCGTCCACCCAGAGCCGCCGCAGCCGGCCCGTCCGGTGCGCGGCGAGGGCCACCGCGAACGCCGTCCCCTCCCCGCCCGACACCAGCGAACCGGTGTTGCAGTGGGTCAGGACACGGTGCCCGCCGCCCGGCAGCAGCTCGTCCAGCAGGGCCAGCCCGTGAGCGGCCATCCGCTCGCTCGCCTCGGCGTCCTCCCGGTGCAGTGCGCGCGCCGCGGCCAGAGCCGCCGTCGCCGCCGCGGTCGGGTCACCGGTCTCCGCGAGCGCCGCCCGGTACGCGGACTCGGCCCTGTGCACGCCGACGGACAGGTTCACCGCGGTGGGCCGGGCATCTTCCAGCGCCCGCGCGGCCTCCTCCACGTCGAAGCCCCGCGCGGCGGCGAGCGCGACGCCGTACGCCCCGGCGATGCCGAGCACCGGCGCCCCGCGCACGGCCAGCGAACGGATCGCCTCCATCAGGGCCGACGCGTCCGTGCACACCAGCTCGACCTCTTCGGCCGGCAGTCTCGTCTGGTCGAGAAGGACCAGTACGGGGCCTTCGGGTGGTTCCTCCCAACGGAGCACAGGTATCTCGGTCGGCCGCTTGTCCTCGCCGGATTGCGCGTACTGATCAGCCATGCGGTCAGTCTGCCCCGGATCCGGCGGACAATTGAAGGAGTGCGGGCCCTACCGCGGCCGGTCACGCCATGAGCACCCCATGGCACGATGTCTGCCAACCTGCCACCGCGACCGCGGACGGGCATCGCGAAGGAGCTTCGATGACAGACACTCCGGGCTGGGCCTCGCCCGGATCCGCCCCGTCGCCCGACGGGCGGGAACCTGGCGCGTCCGGCCCCGACGGGCCCACCGACCGCCCCGGCCCCGCCGAACCGGCCGCCGCCGACCGGCACCCGGCCTGGCGTGCCGCACTGGAGGAA
>NZ_JAJSZC010000059.1:0-36567 GCF_036815105.1 Streptomyces sp. IBSBF 3136 | reverse complement strand
AGTAAAAAGTGTGCTTGTTCGCTCGAAACCATTAGGGTTTCGGTGGTCATAGCGTGAGGGAAACGCCCGGTTACATTCCGAACCCGGAAGCTAAGCCTCACAGCGCCGATGGTACTGCAGGGGGGACCCTGTGGGAGAGTAGGACACCGCCGAACTCCTTTTGAAGCTCCGGCTCTTGGGCAGAACTGCCCAGGGGCCGGAGCTTTTTTGCGTTGAGGTAGGGTCAGGGGGCATCGTCGGCTCATTTCGCACAGGAGGCCCCCGGGTGGAGGTCCAGGAGACCCGTGTCCAGACAGACCGGGTCCTCACCATCCCCAACATCCTCAGCATGGCCCGGCTCGTCGGCGTACCGGTCTTCCTGTGGCTGATCCTCAGGCCCGAGTTCGGTGGCCCCAAGAGTGACCGCTGGGCCCTCCTGGTGCTCGCTTTCAGCGGGGTCAGCGACTATCTGGACGGCAAGCTCGCCCGGCGCTGGAATCAGATCAGCAGCCTCGGCCGGCTGCTCGACCCCGCGGCCGACCGGCTGTACGTCCTCTCGACGCTGCTGGGCCTCACCTGGCGGGAGATCCTCCCTGTCTGGCTCACCGCCCTTCTGCTGGCCCGCGAGCTGATGCTGCTGGTGATGGTGGGCATCCTCAGGCGTCACGGCTATCCGCCGCCGCAGGTGAACTTCCTCGGGAAGGCCGCCACGTTCAACCTGATGTGCGCCTTCCCGTTGCTGCTGCTCAGTGACGGAAACGGATGGATCGCGTCACTCGCCGCTGTTTTCGGATGGGCGTTCGCGGGATGGGGTACAACCCTCTACTGGTGGGCAGGAGTGCTCTACGTGGTACAAGTCCGTCGCCTGGTTCGCGCGGACGCCGTGACCGATTGAGCTCGTTGATTGTCCGGACAAAGTGGCCCGATGGCCCGCTGCCCAAAACTGCGGGACAATCTTGACGGGTGAAGTCGGCTAGACCGTCGTCTCTATAGGAGGACGCTCCCGACATGAAGGCCGTCGTGATGGCCGGTGGCGAAGGCACTCGCCTTCGCCCTATGACCTCCAGCATGCCCAAGCCGCTCCTTCCGGTGGCCAACCGCCCGATCATGGAGCATGTGCTGAGGCTGCTCAAAAGGCATGGGCTCAACGAGACCGTTGTCACCGTGCAGTTCCTGGCGTCGCTCGTCAAGAACTACTTCGGCGACGGCGAAGAGCTCGGAATGGAGCTCACATATGCCAACGAGGAGAAGCCACTCGGTACCGCCGGAAGCGTCAAGAACGCCGAAGAGGCGTTGAAGGACGATGCCTTCCTCGTCATCTCCGGCGATGCGCTGACCGACTTCGACCTCACGGACCTGATCAATTTCCACAAGGAGAAGGGCGCACTCGTCACGGTCTGCCTGACCAGGGTGCCCAACCCGCTGGAGTTCGGAATCACGATCGTCGACGAGGAAGGCAAGGTCGAGCGCTTCCTCGAGAAGCCGACCTGGGGGCAGGTCTTCTCCGACACGGTGAACACGGGCATCTACGTGATGGAGCCCGAAGTCTTCGACTACGTCGAGGCGGACGTGTCCGTCGACTGGTCCGGCGACGTCTTCCCGCAGCTCATGAAGGAAGGCAAGCCCATCTACGGGTATGTCGCCGAGGGCTACTGGGAGGACGTCGGCACCCACGAGAGCTACGTCAAGGCCCAGGCCGACGTGCTCGAGGGCAAGGTCAACGTCGACATCGACGGATTCGAGATCTCCCCGGGCGTCTGGGTGGCCGAGGGCGCCGAAGTGCATCCGGACGCCGTCCTGCGCGGACCCCTCTACATCGGCGACTACGCCAAGGTGGAAGCCGGCGCCGAGATCCGCGAACACACCGTCGTCGGCTCCAACGTCGTCGTCAAGAGCGGTGCCTTCCTGCACAGGGCGGTGGTGCACGACAACGTGTACATCGGCCAGCACAGCAATCTGCGTGGCTGTGTCGTCGGCAAGAACACCGACATCATGCGGGCGGCCCGGATCGAGGACGGCGCGGTCATCGGTGACGAGTGCCTGATCGGTGAAGAATCGATCGTTCAGGGCAATGTGCGGGTCTACCCGTTCAAGACCATCGAGGCCGGTGCCTTCGTCAACACCTCGGTCATCTGGGAGTCCAGAGGACAGGCGAACCTCTTCGGCGCCCGTGGTGTCACCGGCATCCTGAACGTGGAGATCACCCCCGAGCTGGCCGTACGGCTGGCCGGCGCCTACGCGACCACGCTGAAGAAGGGGTCCACGGTCACCACCGCCCGAGACCACTCCCGAGGCGCGCGTGCGCTCAAGCGGGCGGTGATCTCGGCGCTCCAGGCCAGCGCCATCGACGTACGGGACCTGGAGAACGTGCCGCTGCCCGTGGCGCGGCAGCAGACCGCGCGAGGCAGCGCCGGCGGCATCATGATCCGCACGTCGCCGGGGGTGCCGGACTCCGTCGACATCATGTTCTTCGACGGGCAGGGCGCCGACCTCTCCCAGGGCGGCCAGCGCAAGCTGGACCGCATCTTCGCGCGGCAGGAGTACCGCCGGGCCTTCCCAGGTGAGATCGGCGACCTGTACTTCCCGGCGAGCGTCTTCGACTCCTACACCGGCTCGCTGTTGCGCAACGTCGACACGACCGGCATAGCGGAGTCCGGCCTGAAGGTCGTCGTGGACGCCTCCAACGGCAGTGCCGGCCTCGTCCTGCCGAGCCTGCTGGGCAAGCTCGGCGTGGACTCGCTGACGATCAACCCGGGTCTCGACGAGTCCCGGCCCACGGAGACCGCCGAGATACGGCGCAGCGGGCTGGTACGGCTCGGGGAGATCGTGGCGTCCTCCAGGGCCGCGTTCGGTGTGCGGTTCGACCCGGTCGGCGAGCGGCTTTCGCTCGTCGACGAGAAGGGCCGGATCATCGAGGACGACCGGGCCCTGCTGGTGATGCTGGACCTGGTGGCCGCCGAGCGGCGCAGCGGCCGGGTGGCGCTTCCGGTCACCACGACCCGGATCGCCGAGCAGGTGGCGGCCTACCACGGCACGCAGGTCGAGTGGACGACCACGTCTCCGGACGACCTGACCCGGGTGGGCCGCGAAGAGGGCACGATCTTCGGTGGCGACGGCAAGGGCGGGTTCATCGTCCCCGAGTTCAGCGGCGTGTACGACGGCACGGCGGCGTTCGTACGGCTGATCGGTCTGGTGGCGCGCACCCAGCTCACGCTGAGCCAGATCGACGCGCGCATTCCGCGTGCGCACGTCCTCAAGCGGGACCTGGCGACCCCGTGGGCCGTCAAGGGCCTGGTGATGCGGCGGGTCGTCGAGGCGGCCGGGGACCGCTCCGTCGACACGACGGACGGGGTGCGGGTCGTCGAGAGCGACGGGCGCTGGGTCATGGTGCTGCCCGACCCGGCAGAGGCCGTCACCCATCTGTGGGCCGAGGGCCCCGACGACGCCTCCGCGCAGGCGCTGCTGGACGAGTGGGCGGCGGTGGTGGACAGCGCCGGCCGGTAAGTAGAACCGGCGGTCACGGGCGGTACGTTCCGGGCGGCAAATGGCACCGCACGCGCGCGTGCCGGACAAGTGTCCCCAAGGGGGCCTGTCCGGCACGCCGGAGGGGCCATTCGGAGGTACTGCTCGCGCCATGCGACGATGTGCGGCATGCCGCAGCCACCCCCCGTTCGGAGCAGCCCCTCGCCGCCGCGGCGTCCCGATGCCTCCATGTCGTTGATCACCAACGTCATGGACCACAGCCTCGACGACGGGTACGCCGAGGCCGCCGCCCGCAAGCAGGCCCAGGGCGAAGGGGGACTGCCGAAGACCCTCAGGGCGAAGCTGGTGCTCGCGGCCGGGCTGGTCCTGGCCGCGCTGGTCGTGACCGTGGGTGCGGCGCAGGCGCGCGTGGCGGCGCCCACGGTGGCCAAGGAGCGGCAGGAGCTGATCGACCGCATCGACCGGGAGACGGCGGCCGCCGACAAGCTGGAGAAGGACGTCGACCGGCTGCGCGACGACGTCGGCGCGCGCCAGCGTGCGGCGCTGAAGCGGAGCGGCGGCAGTGCCGACGCGGATCTGGTGGGCGTCCTCTCGGGGGCCACCCCGGTGCACGGTCCCGGGGTGAAGCTCGTGGTGGACGACGCCAAGGAGGCCAGCAGCGGCGGAGACGGCGCGAACCCGCGCGAGACCTCCGGGTTCTCCGACACCGGGCGGGTGCGTGACCGGGACATGCAGCGCGTGGTCAACGGGCTGTGGTCCTCGGGGGCCGAGGCCGTGTCGATCAACGGGCAGCGGCTGACGGCCCTGTCCGCCATCAGGGCGGCGGGCGACGCGATACTGGTCGACAACAAGCCGCTGGTGCCGCCGTACACGGTGCTGGCGGTGGGGGACGGGGAGCGGCTGAGCAACACGTTCCAGAACAGCGCGGACGGGCTCTATCTGCATGCGCTGGAACAGAACTTCGCCATTCGCGCCACCATCTCTACGGAGAGCGACGTCCGGTTGCCCTCCGCACCGAGTGTGATCGTACGAACAGCAGAGCCAGCGTTCGGGAACGCCGAGAAGACTGAGAAGGGCACATCGTGATCGCCGTATTGGGCCTCGTCGTGGGAGTCGTGGCCGGCTTGTTGGTCCGGCCTGAGGTTCCGGCGGTCGTCGAGCCTTATCTGCCGATCGCCGTCGTGGCGGCGCTGGACGCCGTGTTCGGTGGTCTGCGGGCCATGCTGGACGGCATCTTCGACGACAAGGTCTTCGTGGTGTCGTTCCTGTCGAACGTGGTGGTGGCCGCGCTGATCGTGTTCCTGGGCGACAAGTTGGGCGTGGGCGCGCAGCTGTCCACGGGTGTGGTGGTCGTGCTCGGCATCCGGATCTTCTCCAACGCCGCGGCGATCCGACGGCACGTCTTCCGGGCGTGAGACCGATGAGCAACCAGGACGAGCAGCCGGAGAACAAGCTGCGCAGGGAACTGCCCGACGAGGTGCCGCCTGCGGCTCCCGAGCCCGAGCGGCCGGCCGCCGAGGACGCCGAGGCGTCGCTCACCGGGCGGCAGCGGCTGGTGAAGGGGCTGTGGCCGCTGCGGATCACGCGTGCCCAACTCATCGTGGCGCTGCTGCTTTTCGGTCTCGGCTTCGGGCTGGCCGTGCAGGTGGCGTCGAACAGTGACAGCGACGGGGCGCTGCGCGGCGCACGCCAGGAAGATCTTGTTCGTATCCTCGATGAACTGGATTCCCGTACTCAGCGTCTTCAGGACGAGAAGCAGGGACTCGACAAGCAGCGCCAGGAGCTGCAGAGCAGCTCCGACCAGGCGGCCGAGGCGCGTCGGCAGACCGCCGAGAAGGAACGGCAACTCGGCATTCTGACGGGCAGTGTGGCGGCGCAGGGTCCCGGCATCACGATGACGATCGAGGACACGAAGGGGACGGTCAAGGCGGACATGCTGCTCGACGCGATCCAGGAGTTGCGCGCGGCCGGCGCGGAGGCGATTCAGGTCAACGGGGTGCGTGTCGTCGCGGGCACCTATTTCACCGACTCCGGCAAGAGCGTGAGCGTCGACGGGAACAAGATCAACGCCCCCTATCGTTTCAAGGTCATCGGTAAGTCGCAGGATCTGGAGCCGGCGCTCAACATCCCTGGAGGTGTGGTGCAGACCCTGGAGAAGGAGCAGGCCACGGCGACCGTCGAGCGGTCCGGCAAGATCGTCGTGGATGCCTTGCGACAGGTGAAGCAGCCTGACTACGCTCGGTCGTCCTCCCAGTGAACCGTCGGTGCATGGGGGACGTCCGGCACGGGCATGAGGTTGCGGGGGGTCGACGCACCGATGGGGCGGTGCGTGGTGGAAACTGTCTGGTGGCTACGGACGTTGTCAGGATGTCCGGGTCGGCCGGTGTAGGCAATCAGGGTTCGTCCTGCCCCACGGGCGGGTCTGTTTCGGTCAAGGGGAATCGCCCGTGAAGTTGTTTGCGAAGTTGTTCGGCAAGAGCGCACGAGAGGGCAGCGACAACGCGACCGCTCGTCATCGCGCAGAGCCTGACGCCGAGGGCCAGCGTCCGCTGTTCCGTGACCAGGTGGCTGGTCCGGGCGGTGACATTTCCGGAGGTCAGGGCGCGGCGTCTGTTGACCCTGCCCAGTCCGGCGGCATAGGTTTCGGGCAACCGTCAACCTCAAGTGCGGGTGGAGGGTTTGCTCCGGGCCCGTACGCTTCCAACGCCCCCGCGGGGCAGCCGCGGCAGGAGGATCCGTCCATGTCGGTCCTGGTGTGTACGAGGTGCGGTAACCGCAATGCGGAGAACGCGCGCTTCTGCTCGAACTGCGGTGCGCCGCTGCGTCCCGGTGTGACGCCGGAGCGCCCGTCCGAGACCACCTCCACGATCTCGATCTCCGGTCTCGAGGCGTACGACGCCGAGGTGACCGGGCAGACGCAGATGCCGATGCTCTCGCCCGAGGCGCAGGCCGCGGTCGACGCGCTGCCGGTGGGTTCGGCGCTGCTGGTGGTGCGGCGGGGCCCGAATTCGGGCAGCCGCTTCCTGCTGGACAGCGATCTGACCACGGCCGGCCGGCATCCGCAGAGCGACATCTTCCTGGACGACGTGACGGTCTCCCGTCGGCACGTGGAGTTCCGGCGCGCCGGGGACGGTTCGTTCACGGTGGCCGACGTGGGCAGCCTGAACGGCACGTACGTCAACCGGGAGCGGATCGACCAGGTCGCTCTGTCGAACGGCGACGAGGTGCAGATCGGCAAGTACCGGCTGGTCTTCTACGCGAGCCGGCAGGGCATCTGACCCTCCGGACTCCGTCCGGGGGGACCCCCAGGGAAGGTCCATGCTTCAAACACCGAGCGGCGGTGCCCGAAGCGGTACCGCCGCCACGGACAGAGGGCTGATGAGCATCGGCTCGGTGCTGAACCAGCTGCGCGAGGAGTTCCCCGAAGTCACGATCTCCAAGATCCGCTTCCTGGAGTCGGAGGGCCTCATCGAGCCGCAGCGGACCCCTTCGGGGTACCGCAAGTTCAGTGCCGGGGACGTGGAGCGTCTCGCTCACGTCCTGCGGATGCAGCGGGACCACTATCTGCCGCTGAAGGTGATCCGCGAGCACCTGGACGCCATGGAGCGGGGCGAGGCGGTCGCGCTGCCCGTCGTGGGGCGCCAGCGCACCGGGGAGGACGTGCCGGAGTTCCCCGAGCGGCCGACGGTGGCGCGGATCGGGCGCGGCGAGCTGCTGGCGGCGGCGGACATCGCCGAGGGGGACCTGCAGGAGTGGGAGTCGTACGGGCTCATCGCTCCGCTGGAGGACGGGGTGTACGACGCCGAGGCCGTCACCGTGGCCTCGCTGGTGTCCGAACTGGGCCGGTTCGGTATCGGGCCGCGTCACCTGCGGTTGATGAAGGCGGCGGCCGACCGCGAGGCGGGGCTGGTGGACCAGGTGGTGGCCCCACTGCGGCGCCACCGCAATCCGCAGACCCGCGCGCACGCCGAGGCCCGCACGAAGGAGCTGGCGGCGCTCACCATGCGGCTGCACGCGTCGCTGGTGCAGACGGCGCTCGGCGTCCGGTTGCCCTGAGCGACGGGGTGTGCCGGCGGCCGGATCGGCCACCTGTTCCCGGCCCGACTACCCAAACGTCCCGGGCACGGCCTAGGGTTGCTGTGTGAACGAGCTCGATGTCGTAGGTGTCCGGGTCGAGATGCCCTCCAACCAACCGATCGTGCTCCTGCGCGAAGTGGGGGGCGACCGCTACCTCCCCATCTGGATCGGGCCGGGGGAGGCGACGGCGATCGCCTTCGCCCAGCAGGGCATGGCCCCCGCGCGGCCGCTGACCCACGACCTGTTCAAGGACGTGCTGGAGGCCGTCGGCCAGGAGCTGACCGAAGTACGCATCACGGATCTGCGTGAGGGCGTCTTCTACGCGGAGCTGGTCTTCGCCAGCGGGGTCGAGGTGAGCGCGCGTCCCTCCGACGCCATAGCGCTCGCTCTGCGCACCGGGACGCCGATCTACGGCAGCGACACGGTGCTGGACGACGCCGGCATCGCGATCCCGGACGAGCAGGAGGACGAGGTGGAGAAGTTCCGCGAGTTCCTCGACCAGATCTCGCCCGAGGACTTCGGCAGCAGCAGCCAGTGAGGGCGGGCCGGCCGGGAGGTCCGCGTGTCCGCCGACGGGGTGGGCCGGCGGCTCGTGGCGGCCACGGGCACGGCAATTGCCACCGGCCATTGAGAGCGTCCTACGGCCCTGCGCGAGAGCATTCGGCTAGCCTTTCCCCGCGGTGAGGTGCGGGAAACCACTCCTAGGGTGATTATCACTCGGCGTGCCGAGTGTGGCGATCGTTGACGCACCCCTGGTGACTGCCTACCGTCGAGAAGGCAGGTCAAGGACGGAGGTCGGCGTGAGAACGAGCGGCGACGGTACGGCTGGGGGTGCCCCCGGACGAGGGTTCGGGGAGAGCGGTCCGTACCCTCCCCCGAGTTCTCAGCCGCGTGCGCGCGGGGGGTACGCCCATTCCGGCAGCGCGGTCGACCCCGCCCCGCAGCGGCCGACGGCGGTGCCGAACGGCGGAGGGGCGGCGTCCATGGAGACCGAGGAGATCGGCTACCGCGGGCCCACCGCCTGCGCGGCCGCCGGCATCACCTACCGGCAACTGGACTACTGGGCCCGCACCGGGCTCGTCGAACCGAGTGTGCGGGCCGCCTACGGGTCGGGCACGCAGCGCCTCTACAGCTTCCGCGACGTCGTCGTCCTCAAGATCGTCAAGCGGTTCCTGGACACCGGTGTCTCGCTGCAGAACATCCGCACGGCCGTCCAGCACCTCAGGGAACGCGGTTTCTGCGACCTGGAGCGCATGACGCTCATGAGCGACGGCGCCACGGTGTACGAGTGCACCTCGCCCGACGAGGTCCACGCGCTGCTCCAGGGCGGCCAGGGCATCTTCGGCATCGCCGTCGGCGTGGTCTGGCGGGACGTGGAAAGCGCGCTCTCGCAGCTGCACGGTGAGCGTGTCGACACCGGGGAGACGCTGGTCGGGCCCAACCCGGCGGACGAACTGGCGCGGCGGCGCAACCGGGCCGTCTGACGCGGCGTCCGGCGGGGCGGTCCGACGGGACCTCCGTGCCCCGGCGTTCCCCGCCGGGGCAATGTCAGTGCCGTGGTGCAGCATCGGACATGTGAGAAACGCGCCCACGATCCTGCATCTCGACATGGACGCCTTCTTCGCCTCGGTGGAGCAGGCGTCCAAGCCGAGCCTGCGCGGGAAGGCCGTCGTCGTGGGCGGGCTCGGACCACGCGGGGTGGTGGCCACCGCGTCGTACGAGGCGCGTGTCTTCGGGGTGCACTCGGCGATGCCCATGGCCCAGGCACGCCGGCTGGCGCCCAACGCCGCGTATCTCGTGCCCCGCTTCACCCTCTACCGGTCGATCAGCGAGCGGGTGATGGCGCTGCTGCGCGAGCTGTCACCCCTGGTGGAGCCGCTGAGCCTGGACGAGGCGTTCGTCGACCTGGAGGCCGCGGGAGCGGCCTGGGACGAGGCCTCGGCACGGCTGGCCGGGGCGAAGTTGCGCGCGGACATACGGGCGGCCACGGGCCTCACCGGGTCGGTGGGTCTGGCGGCCTCCAAGATGCTCGCGAAGATCGCCTCGGAGCAGGCCAAGCCCGACGGGCTGGTGCTCATCGAGCCCGGGACCGAGCGGGCGCTGCTGGGCCCCATGTCGGTGCGGACCCTGCCGGGGGTGGGTCCGGCCACCGGGGATCATCTGCGGCGGGCCGGGATCAGCACGGTCGGGGAACTGGCCGAGGCGGGGGAGGACGAACTGGTCCGGCTGCTGGGCAGGGCGCACGGGCACGCGCTGTACGCGATGGCGCTGGCCCACGACGAGCGGCCCGTGGTGGCCGAGCGGGAGACCAAGTCGGTGTCGGTCGAGGACACCTACGACGTGGACATCCACGACCGGACGCGGGTCGGTCTCGAGGTGCAGCGGCTCGCCGACCGGTGTGTCGGGCGGCTGCGCGGTGCGGGGCTGTCGGGCCGGACCATCGTGCTGAAGGTGCGGCGCTACGACTTCTCGACGCTGACCCGTTCCGAGACGCTCCGCGGGCCCACCGACGATCCGGCGGTGATCCGGGAGGCGGCCGCGCGGCTGCTGGAGGCCGTGGACACCACGGGCGGGGTGCGGCTGCTCGGCGTCGGTGTCTCCGGGCTGGCCGACTACACCCAGGAGGACCTGTTCGCGCAGGCTGCGCAGCCCTCGCGGGCGGCGGAGACGGAGGAGGAGGCGGCGGGAACACCGGGAGCGGAGCCCGAGGCCGTCGCGGAGCGGCCGGAGCCGGTGGAGCGGCGCTGGCGGGCCGGTCAGGACGTGCGGCACGCCGAGTGGGGCCACGGCTGGGTGCAGGGCAGCGGCCTGGGCCGGGTGACCGTGCGCTTCGAGACGCCTCTGTCGGAGCCGGGGAGGGTGCGGACGTTCCGGGTGGAGGAGCCCGCGCTGGAGCCGGCCGATCCGCTGCCGCTGGTGCCGGACGCGGACCCGCTGCCGCGGGTTTCGCCGTGAGGGGTGGCTCAGGTCTCCTCCGTGCCCGCCAGCTTGCCGAAGTCGTGGTCGGGGAACGCGCGGGGCGGGATCACATCGAGACCGTAGTGGTGGTAGAGCTGCAGTTCCTGTTCGGGGGAGAGGTGGCGGCCGACGCCGAAGTCGGGAGCGTCCTTGATGAGCGAGCGGTCGAAGGGGACCTGGAGGGCACCTTCCACCAGTTCGCTGGGCTCGAGGGGCACGAAGGCGTCCCGGGAGAACAGGCCGGTGCGTATGGCCGCCCACTCCGGCACGCCCGTCGCGTCGTCGAGGTACACCTCGTCGATGGTGCCGATCTTGGTGCCATTGCGGTCGAACGCCTTGCGGCCGATCAGGTTGCGCGGATCGATGTCGGTCTGCACGGTCCCTCTCCCTCCAGCTGGTCGCAACTCATCCGTAAGCACAACAAAAGAGCACATTCGGGGAGGCGGCCACTCGAGGGCTCGGGCGTTGACCTCGCTGGTACGCTGACAGCGGCTGCTGACCCCGTGCGGGAGAGTCCTCCGACCACCTCGGAGGCGCCGAAGGAGCAAATCCTCCCCGGAATCTCTCAGGCTCACGTACCGCACGGACGAGGTCACTCTGGAAAGCAGAGCGGATGTCGCCGGCGTCCGCTCTCACCGACGGTGAAAGCCGGGCGCTTCGGGCGCCCGGTGAAGCTCTCAGGTTGAGATGACAGAGGGGGAGGCCGTCGGGACACCCGCGCCGTGGTGTCCCTCGAAGGTCGTGTCAGACCAGGAGGCCTCCGCAATGACCGCCCATCGCATTCCGCTCTCCGAGCTCGAAGCGGGCATCCCCTTCGAGCAGCGCCACATCGGGCCCGACCAGGAGGCGCGGGCCAAGATGCTCGCGCACGTCGGCTACGGCTCCCTCGACGAGCTGACCGCCGCCGCCGTTCCGGATGTGATCAAGAACGCCGACGCCCTGGACCTGCCGGGCGCCCGCACCGAGGCCGAGGTCCTCGCCGAGCTCCGCTCGCTGGCCGACCGCAACCAGGTCCTGGGTTCCATGATCGGGCTCGGATACTACGGGACCTTCACCCCGCCGGTCGTGCTGCGCAACGTCATGGAGAACCCCGCCTGGTACACGGCCTACACGCCGTACCAGCCGGAGATCTCGCAGGGCCGCCTGGAGGCCCTGCTGAACTTCCAGACGATGGTCGCCGAGCTGACCGGCCTGCCGACCTCCGGCGCCTCCCTCCTGGACGAGGGCACCGCCGCCGCCGAGGCGATGTCGCTGTCCCGGCGCATGGGCAAGAACAAGAAGGGCCTGTTCCTGGTCGACGCGGACGCCCTGCCGCAGACCATCGCCGTCATCGAGACGCGCGCCGAGCCGACCGGCGTGGAGGTGGTCGTCGCCGACCTCACCGACGGCATCCCGGCCGACATCGCCGCGCGCGAGATCAACGGCGTGCTGGTCCAGTACCCGGGCGCCTCCGGTGCCGTGCGCGACCTCAAGCCGGTCATCGAGCAGGCGCACGGACTGGGCGCGCTCGTCACCGTCGCCGCCGACCTGCTCGCGCTCACCTTGCTGACCTCCCCGGGTGAGCTGGGCGCCGACATCGCCATCGGCACGACCCAGCGCTTCGGCGTACCCATGGGCTTCGGCGGGCCGCACGCGGGCTACATGGCGGTGCGCGAGAAGTTCGCGCGCAGCCTGCCCGGCCGTCTCGTGGGCGTGTCCGTGGACGCCGACGGCCACAGGGCCTACCGCCTCGCGCTGCAGACCCGTGAGCAGCACATCCGCCGTGAGAAGGCCACCAGCAACATCTGTACCGCGCAGGTGCTGCTCGCCGTCATGGCCGGCATGTACGCCGTCTACCACGGTCCCGAGGGCCTCAGGACCATCGCCCGCCGCACCCACCGCTACGCCACGGTCCTCGCCGAGGGTCTGCGGGCCGGCGGTGTCGAGATCGTCCACGGCGCCTACTTCGACACGCTCACCGCCCGCGTCCCGGGCCGGGCCGCCGAGGTCGTCGCCGCCGCCCGCGCCGGCGGCGTCAACCTGCGCGCGGTCGACGCGGACCAGGTCTCGCTGGCCTGCGACGAGACGACCAACCGGGCCCAGCTCGCCGCCGTCTTCGCCGCCTTCGGCGTCGAGGGGGACATCGAGGCCCTGGACGCGGCCGCCGAGGAGGCGCTGCCCGAGGCGCTGCTGCGCACCGACGACTACCTGGCCCACCCGGTCTTCCACGAGCACCGCTCGGAGACCGCGATGCTGCGCTACCTGCGCAGGCTCGCCGACCGCGACTACGCGCTCGACCGCGGCATGATCCCGCTGGGCTCCTGCACCATGAAGCTCAACGCGACCACCGAGATGGAGCCGGTGACCTGGCCCGAGTTCGGCCAGCTGCACCCGTTCGCGCCCGCCGAGCAGGCCGAGGGCTACCTGACGCTCATCCACGAGCTGGAGGACCGCCTCGCCGAGGTCACCGGCTACGACAAGGTCTCGCTCCAGCCGAACGCCGGTTCGCAGGGCGAGCTGGCCGGCCTGCTGGCCGTGCGCGGCTACCACCGCGCCAACGGCGACGAGCAGCGCACCGTCTGCCTCATCCCGTCCTCCGCGCACGGCACCAACGCCGCCAGCGCCGTGATGGCCGGCATGAAGGTCGTCGTCGTCAAGACCGCCGAGGACGGCGAGATCGACGTCGCCGACCTGCGGGCCAAGATCGAGCAGTACCGCGACGAGCTGTCCGTCCTGATGATCACCTACCCGTCGACGCACGGCGTCTTCGAGGAGCACGTCGCGGACATCTGCGCCCAGGTCCACGAGGCCGGCGGCCAGGTGTACGTCGACGGCGCCAACCTCAACGCCCTGGTCGGCCTCGCCAAGCCGGGCCACTTCGGCGGCGACGTCTCGCACCTGAACCTGCACAAGACCTTCTGCATCCCGCACGGCGGCGGCGGCCCCGGCGTCGGCCCGGTCGCGGTCCGCGGGCACCTGGCCCCGTACCTGCCCAACCACCCGATGCAGCCGGCGGCCGGCCCGGAGACGGGCGTCGGCCCGATCTCGGCGGCGCCCTGGGGCAGCGCGGGCATCCTGCCCATCTCCTGGGCGTACGTCAGGCTGATGGGCGGCGAGGGCCTCAAGCGCGCCACCCAGGTGGCGGTGCTCTCCGCGAACTACATCGCCAAGCGTCTCGAGCCGCACTACCCGGTGCTCTACACCGGCCCCGGCGGTCTGGTCGCGCACGAGTGCATCATCGACCTGCGCCCGCTGACCAAGGCGACCGGCGTGAGCGTGGACGACGTGGCCAAGCGCCTGATCGACTACGGCTTCCACGCGCCCACCATGTCCTTCCCGGTGGCCGGCACGCTGATGATCGAGCCCACCGAGTCCGAGGACCTCGCCGAGCTGGACCGTTTCTGCGACGCGATGATCGCCATCCGCGCGGAGATCGAGAAGGTCGGCTCGGGCCAGTGGCCCGCGGAGGACAACCCGCTGCGCAACGCCCCGCACACGTCGCGGGCGCTGGGCGGGGAGTGGGACCACGCCTACAGCCGCGAGGAGGCCGTCTTCCCGGCCGGTGTCGTGGCCTCCGACAAGTACTGGCCGCCGGTGCGCCGCATCGACCAGGCCTTCGGCGACCGCAACCTGGTGTGCTCCTGCCCGCCGCTGGACGCCTACGAGGACTGAGGCGAGTAGTACAGGAGGGCCCCCGTCCGTGCAGGGCGGGGGCCCTCCCGCGTCCCGCGCCCGGTCAGGCGGTGGCGAGCGCCACCTCGGTCGCCTTGATCAGGGCGATCACGTCGGAGCCCACGAACAGTCCCAGGTCGGTGGCCGCGTCTTTGGTGATCGCCGCGGTGAGTTCGGCGCCGGGCAGGGTGACCTTCACCGTGGCCATGACCGTGCCCAGTTCCAGGTGGGTGACGGCCCCGGCCAGCTGGTTGCGGATCGACAGGCCCTCGTCGCGGCTCGTGGCGATGGAGACCTCCGTCGACTTCACCAGCGCGCGGACGGCCGTGCCCGGGGCGAGGCCGAGCTGCTCGACGGCCTCCAGGGTGACGGCCGAGGTGAGGTCCTGCCCGCCGTCGAGGCGGACCTTGACGGTGGCCATGACCCCGCCGGGGCGTACCTCGGTGACGGTGCCGGGGAGCTGGTTGCGGATGCTCAGTGTCATGGGCACCCACCGTAGGGCGCGCGGGCGTTCAGGCCGGGTACGCGTGCGTCTGGGTCGCCTTGACCGTCGCCCAGACAGCGGCGCCCGGGTGCAGGCCGAGCTCCGCAGCGGCGACCGTGGTGAGGTCGGCGGCGAGCGGCAGCCCGCCGGTGAGGTCGGCGCGGATCTGGTCGCCGTGGGTCTCCAGGCCGGCCACCTCGCAGCGCCACAGGTTGCGGGCGCTGGCCCCCGTGGGCCGGTCCCGGAACAGGGTGACGGCGCCCGGCGGGAAGGCCACGAAAACGGGTCCGGACAGCATCTCCGTGGTGGTGATCGTGGCCCCGGCGTCGAGCCGCACCGTGTGGCCTTCGGCCTGACCCCGGTAGAGGTTGAGGCCGACGAGCTGGGCGATGTAGTCCGTGCGCGGACGGCGGGCGATGTCCGACGGGGTGCCCTCCTGCACGACCCGGCCGTGCTCGACGACGACCAGCCGGTCGGCGAGCACCATGGCGTCCAGCGGGTCGTGGGTGACCAGGACGGCGACCGCCTCGAACTCGGCGAGGTGCCGGCGCAGCTGGGCGCGGACCTCCAGCCGGGTGCGGGCGTCCAGGGCCGCGAGCGGCTCGTCGAGGAGCAGCAGCCGGGGCCCGGTGGCCAGGGCGCGGGCGAGCGCGACGCGCTGGGCCTGGCCGCCGGAGAGCCGGCGGGGCTTGGCGCCGGCGTGGTCGGCCAGGCCCATGCGGTCCAGCCAGGCGGCGGCCTGGGCGCGTGCCTCGGCCTTGCCGGTGCCCTGGCAGCGCGGTCCGAAGGCCACGTTGTCCAGGGCGGACAGGTGCGGGAAGAGCAGGTAGTCCTGGAAGACCACGCCGACCGGGCGGGACTCGGGCGGTGTGTGCTCCAAGGATGCGCCGTCCAGCCGCAGGTGGCCGTCGGTGAGCGGGACGAGACCGGCGAGGGCGCGCAGCGCGGTCGTCTTGCCGGCGCCGTTGGGTCCCAGCACCGCGACGACGTCACCGGGGGCGGCGGTCAGGGCGACGTCGAGCCGGAAGGGGCCCCGGTCCACGACGAGCCGGGCGTCGAGTCCCCACTCGCCCCGTACCGCGAGGTCGGGCTTGCGGGAGTCGGTGTCGGTCATGGGTCCGTCCGTCGGCACAAGGGGGGGCACAGGTGCGGGGTCGTCGTCCTCCATCCTGACGGCATCGTCAGGATCCCGTCAGCCACCGGTCGCGCAGTCCGGCGAGCACCGCGATGGACACGGCGAGCAGGACGAGGCTGAGCGCGATGGCGGCCTCGGGGTCGTTCTGCAGGGCGAGGTAGACAGCGAGGGGCATGGTCTGGGTACGGCCGGGGAAGTTGCCCGCGAAGGTGATCGTCGCGCCGAACTCGCCGAGCGCGCGGGCCCAGGCCAGGACCGCGCCCGCGGCGATGCCGGGGGCGATCAGCGGCAGCGTGACCCGGCGGAACGCGGTGAAGCGGGATGCGCCGAGCGTGGCGGCCGCCTCCTCGAAGCGCGAGTCGGCGGCCCGTAGGGTGCCCTCGACGCTGATGACCAGGAAGGGCATGGCGACGAAGGCCTCCGCGACCACCACGCCCGCGGTGGTGAACGGCAGGGTGATTCCGAACCAGGAGTCGAGCCACTCGCCGACGACGCCGTTGCGGCCCAGGGCGAGCAGCAGCGCCACCCCGCCGACCACGGGCGGCAGGACGAGCGGCAGGGTCACCAGGGCCCGCACCAGGCGGCGGCCGGGGAAGTCGGTCCGGGCCAGCAGCCAGGCCAGCGGCACCCCCAGAACGAGGCACAGCGCGGTCGCCGCCGTCGCGCTGACCAGCGAGAGCTGGAGCGCCTGCCACACCTCGGCGCTGGTCAGCTGGTCCGGCAGGCTGCTCCAGGGGGCGCGGACGAGCAGCGCGACGAGCGGCAGCAGCAGGAACGCCAGGGCGGCGAGGCCGGGCACCAGCAGGGGCAGCGGCACCCCGCGGGCACGACGGCGCCGCGGCCCGCCCGTGCGGGGGCGGGTCGCGGCGCCGGGCTCGTCGAGCGAGGTCACGACTTGAGGAACCCGGCCTCGCTCAGGACCCGCCCGCCCTCGGCGGACCGCACCAGCGTGATGAACGCCTTGGCCGCCTCGGCGTTCTGGGCGTTCTTCAGCAGGGCGATCGGGTAGTCGTTGATGGCCTTGGCCGACTCGGGGAACTCCACGCCCTCCACCTTGTCACCCGCGGCCTTCACATCGGTCTTGTAGACCACCGCGGCGTCGGCCTCCTTCAGCTCGACCTTCGTCAGGGCGCCCTTGACGTCCTGCTCGTAGGAGACCGGGGTGAGCTTCAAGTCGCCGGCGTCGAGGGCCTTCTGGGCGGCGGCGCCGCACGGCACGGTCTTGTCGCACAGCACGACCTTCAGACCGGACTTGGTGAGGTCCTTCAGGGAGGTGACCTTGTCGGGGTTGCCCGGCAGGGTGGCGATCTCCAGCCGGTTGCGGACGAAGGTGGCCGGGGTGCCGACCGCGTCCTTCTTGCCCGTCACGAGCGCCATGGTCTTGGGGCTGGCGGCGGCGAACACGTCCGCGGGGGCGCCGCCGGTGATGCCTGCGGCGAGGGCGTCGCTGCCGCCGAAGTTGAAGGTGACCTTGGTGCCCGGGTGCTGCTGCTCGAACTGCTTGCCCAGGGCCGTGAAGCTCTCCTTCAGGGAGGCCGCGGCGAACACGGTGACCGTGCCGGACAGATTCGGGGAGGCGGAGCCGGACTTGTCCGACTTCGCGGAGGAGTCGTCGGACGAGGAGGAGCAGGCGCTGAGTGCCATCAGGGCGGCGGCTCCCGCACCGGCCAGCTGCAGCATCCGCCGGGTCCGGCGCACGGAACGGGTCATCGGGATCTACTCCTCGGGATCGGGGAACAACGGTCGCGCCCTGCGACGGCCGGGCTTCGGCCGTGTGGCGATGATACTGCCGCATCTGCTAGCCGTAAGTCTCCTGTCGCATTGCATGAGCTGCGGACTCGCGACTTGTAGCTTGCATGTGCGTTTGTACAGCGCCCGTCGGCGGGTACGGTTTTCCGGGAGGTGGTCGCAGGTGGAGCTCGCGGAACTCGCCCTGACCGGAGATCTGGTCCGACCGGCACGGCTGACCGTCCCGGATCTGCTGCGCCGCCCGCAGCACGAAGTGCGGGTCAGCTTCGAATGCGCGACCAGCGGCGTCCAGCATCACCGGTTCACCGGCCCGCGCCTGTACGACCTGCTCGCCGACGCGGGGCCCGTGTTCGACCCGGCGCGGCGCAAGGACCGGCTGCGCTTCCTCATCGCCGTCACCGGCACCGACGGCCACCGCGCCCTGCTGTCCTGGGCCGAGATCGACCCCGACTTCGCCGACGCCCCCGTCCTGCTCGCCGTCACCGCCGACGGCATCCCGCTGGACGCGGCGGGCCCGCAACTGGTGCTTCCGCAGGACCGGTGCGGGGGCCGGCACATCAGCGGCATCACGGCGATACGGGTCGACGGCGGGTACGGTTTCGGCGCTCCACTGCCCGCGACACCCGGTCGCGCGTCAGCGGCGGCTCCGTGAGCCGCACGCCGGTCGCGTCCCGCACGGCGCCGGGGCGACCGGACTGACGGGGCTCTCCGCCGGCTCGGGAACTGCGGGAACCGACTCAGACGCGGTCGATGTGCACGTTCGTGGACTTCACCCGGGCGGTTGCCTCCATGCCGACCTCGAGGCCCAGCTCCTCCACGGCCTCCCGGGTGAGCAGGGAGACCAGCCGGTGCGGGCCCGCCTGGATCTCCACCTGCGCGGCGACGTCACCGAGCTTGATGGCGGTCACGATGCCCGGGAAGGCGTTGCGCACCGAGGTGGAGGAGACCTCCTCCTCGCCGGCGCCGCCCGCCTTGGCCAGTTCGACCGAGAACGCGGCGAGGTCCCTGCCGTCGATGAGCCGCCGTCCGGCCTCGTCGCGATGGGTGGTCACCCGGCCGGCGTCGGCCCAGCGGCGGGCGGTGTCCGGGCTCACGCCGAGCAGCCGCGCCGCCTGGCCGATCGTGTAGGACTGCATGCGGGTCACGATAGGGCCACCGGTGGGGGAGAGGCGGCCTGGGGCCGAGGGGCCGGCCGGGGGTCAGCCCGTGTGCACGCGCGGCCGGCGGGCTCGGTCGCGCTCCGCCTCGCGCAGCACCTCGCGGGTGACCGGGGCCACCTCGCCCTGACCGAAGAGGAAGAAGCGCAGGAAGTTGGCGAACGGATTGCCCTCGGTCCACTCGAAGTAGATGTGCGGGGTGCAGCCCGTCAGGTCACGAACGTGGAGGAGGAGAGCGGCCAGGGCGTTGGGCACGGAGGCGGACTCCACGCTCAGGACGCGGTACCGGCCGTGCATGACCTCGCCGTGTACGGTCAGGCCCCCTTCGAACTCGGAGGGGTCGGTCACCGTCACCTCGACGAAGACGAAGTCGTCCTGCTCGGGCATGTCGTTGTCGGCGCGGATCTGCTCGATCTTGTCGCGGTACTCGGCCTTGTCGCGCCGGTCGGGCTCGTTGGCGATGAACCGCATCTTGCGGCTGGCCATGTCCCGGACGAAACGTTCCGCCATCGGGTCCATCGTCACGCTGGTCACCCGTAGCTCGAAGGCGCGGGCCAGCCGGGACAGCAGCGAGACCATGATGATGCCCGCGATGAAGCAGGCGCCGATCTTCACACCGTCCGGACGCTCGATGACGTTGACGACGGTCGTGTACAGGAAGACCACCGAGATGACCGCGAACGTGACGGTCCAGCGCCGCTGCCGCGCCTTGCGGGCGGCGATGGTCACCGCGATGGCCGCCGAGCTGATCAGCACCAGCACACCGGTGGCGTAGGCACCGCCCTGCTTGTCCACACTGGCGTCGAAGATCCAGGTCACCAGGAAGGCGATCAGGGTGAAGACGATGACCATCGGGCGCACGGCGCGGGCCCAGTGGGGGGCCATGCCGTAGCGCGGGAGGTAGCGGGGCATGAGGTTGAGCAGGCCCGCCATCGCGGAGGCGCCCGCGAACCACAGGATGGCGATCGTGGAGACGTCGTAGACCGTGCCGAAGGCCCCGCCCAGGTACTGGTGGGCGAGGTAGGCGAGCGCGCGGCCGTTGGCCGGGCCGCCCGGCTTGAACTCGTTCTCCGGGATCAGCAGCGTGGTGATGAAGCTGGTGGCGATCAGGAAGCAGCTCATGATGACGGCCGCGGTCGTCAGGAGCTTCTTGGCGTCCCGGATCCGGCCCTTGGGGAGGGCCTCGGTGTCGCTCGCGTCGCCACGGACGTGCGGCATGACGGCGACGCCGGTCTCGAATCCGGACAGGCCGAGGGCGAGTTTCGGGAAGACGATGAGGGCGACGCCGATCATGACGAAGACGTTGCCGTGTTCCGCGGTCAGCGCGTTGGCCCAGTCGGTGACCACGTGCTCCGCGGTGACGACGTGCCAGATGCCGACGGCCACGACCACGACGTTGAGCGCGAGGTAGATGCCGACCAGGGCGACCGCGACGCCGATGGCCTCCAGGAAGCCCTTGAGGAACACCGCGCCGAGCAGGGCGACCAGGAGCAGGGTGATCAGCATCTGGTAGCCGTGCAGCGCGCTCGTGAGGTGCGGGTTCTCCACCAGGTGGGTGGAGGCGTCGGCGGCGGAGAGGGTGATGGTGATCAGGAAGTCCGTGGCCGCGAAGCCCAGCAGGGTGAGGACGAACAGCTTGCCCTTCCAGAACGACAGCAGCCGCTCCAGCATCGCGATGGAACCCTCGCCGTGCGGGCTCTCCTCGGCCACCCGGCGGTAGACCGGCAGGGCGCCCGCCAGGGTGACGATGACGAGCACGATGGTGGCGATGGGCGACAGCAGGCCGGCCGCGAGGGCCGCGATGCCGGGCTGGTAGCCGAGGGTGGAGAAGTAGTCGACGCCGGTCAGGCACATCACGCGCCACCAGCGCTGGCCCTGGTGCGCGGGCTCGGGCTCCGCGTGGGGTCCGGTGAGGCCGCCGTGCTTGCCCATGTCGGACAGGCCCTCCAGCATCCAGGCGCGCAGGCGACTGGGAGGGTGCTCGGTCGTGACCATCGGCGTGCTCCTGTGTGTGGCTCAGCTGTTCGGCCATCACCGGGACGGCGGCTTCAGCGTAAGCGGAGAGTGACGCCTGGGCCCACGGATCCGGGTCCGGTGGGCATCAATCTTGTGTTAAGAACGCTCCGCCGGGAGCGGCGGCCACATCAAGAAGCGGAGGCCCGGAGGCCGGTGGGCGCGCCGGGCGGCAGCGGGCAGGGCGCGACCGCGGTCTCGCGGAGCGGACACCGAGCGTCATCTCGTACGACATCTCCATGCTGCCCCGCCGATGGCCGGCCCGCAGCCGCAGCGGACGGGAGGGGCCCGGGGCCGCGAGGCCGGCCCGGCGAACGGACTCGTCGGGCCTCACAGGTCCCGGGTGTCCATGCGCAGGTGCCAGGCGTTGCGCCGGTGGACGGAGACCAGGTCGGACTCCAGCGGCGACGGCGGCACCGCGAGGACCGGGCAGCCGGCGTGGGTGAGGCAGTGCCGGGTGACCCGGCCCGAGAAGGCGCGCTGCAGTCCGCGCCGGCCCGCGCCGACCACCAGCACGTCGTCCTCCCGGTCCGCGGTCGCCACCAGGGCCCTGCCGGGGGTGCCGCGCACGATCACGGCGTGCATCGTGACCCCCGGGCCGTCCTCGCCGAAGATCTCGTCGAGCACCGAGGCGAGGCGCTGCTTGGCCAGCCGCTGCCACTCCTCGACCAGCAGGTCGGCGGCCGGTGCGCGGTGCGCCGCCGGATCACCGCCGGGCGGCTCCCAGGCCAGCACGGGCCACAGCTCGGCCCCCAGTGCGCGGGCCAGCGCGGTGGCCCGGCGCAGGGCCGTGACGCTGCCCAGGGAGCCGCTCACGCCGACCACCACGCGGGGGGTCGGCGAGGCGTCGTGACGGGACATGACTCCACCGTTCCTCACGGATGCCCGGGACCGCTTACGGGCTCCGTCTTCCATCCCACTCCCGCAGGGGGGATTCGACCAGCCGGGGACGGCCGGAGAAGCCGGATCCGAAGGGGGCGCGGCCCCGGAACTCAGTAGATTCGCCAGCAGGTTCGAAACTTTCGACGACCTCCGACGATCCGGCACCACGGCGGGCTGCTTCCACGTCGTCAGCACCGCGGTCGGCGCCGGAGGCACCTTCCCCGTCACCGCCGAGCGCCCCGAGGGGCCGTGGTCAGACCCGGTCCGGATCGACCTGCCCGGATTCGACCCCGACCTCGCCTGGGACGAGGACGGCGAGTGCTGGTGCGCCATGGCCGGGGTCACCGTGGCCCGCATTGGAGGTGGCCGGCGGGACGGCCGCCGTGATCGTACGGATCGGGCCGGTGCGGCAGCGTCTCGCGGCGCATCCGGTGCCGCCGGGCCCGGTCACGCTCGCCGTGGACATGCGCCGAGCGGGGATCGCGACCGCCGGCCGGGCCCGACACCGTCGCCTTCTCGGTCGAGACTCCCGAAGGCGCGGTCCGGCCGGCCGAACTGGACGGCCGCTGTCTGTCCACGGAAGTGGCCGGCGGGTTCACCGGCCGTGTCGTCGGCATGTACGTCACGGAAGGGCGCGCGGCCTTCGACTGGTTCGACTACGAGCCGCGAGCCGGTGCGCGAGACCTTGACGCTCCCGACGCGCCTTCCTAGAGTCGCCGTTCGGAACGTTCGGAGTTCACAGCGAATGTTTCGGCCCACCGCCGCGTGACGACCGTACCCCGGCTCGACGGTGGTCCCCGGTTTTTCTTGTCGAGACCCACTCCGAAGCATCTCCGAAAGTTTCGAAGGAGCGCATGATGGGCGACCCTGCACTGTCCCGCCGCAGCTTCCTGGCCGCATCCGTCGCCGCCGGCCTCGGCGCGGCCGCACTCAGCGGCTGCGGCGGCGACTCGGACGGGGGGTCGTCCTCGGGGACGACCACGATCGAGTGGTGGAACATCTCGACCACGGAGCCGACCAAGACCGTCTGGGCCGGTCTCGCCAAGAAGTTCGAGGCGCAGCACCCGAAGGTCAAGGTGAAGATCGTCCAGCTCGAGAACGACGCCTACAAGTCGAAGATGACCGCGCTGATCGCCTCGGGGAAGCTACCGGACGTCTTCCACACCTGGGGCGGCGGAGTGCTGAAGCAGCAGGTCGAGGCGGGACTCGTCGAGGACCTCACGGGCGCCACCAAGCCCTGGGCCGACGGACTGCTGCCCGTCGCCAAGCAGCCGTACCTGCTGGACGGCAAGGTGTACGGCATCCCCTTCGACATCGGCATGATCGGCTTCTGGTACAACAAGTCGCTCTTCCGGAAGGCCGGGATCACCACGCCGCCGACCACGTGGAGCGGCTTCCTCGACGCCGTGCGGAAGCTGAAGTCCGCCGGCGTCACCCCGCTCGCCCTTGCGGGCAAGGAGAAGTGGCCCGGCATGTACTACTGGGCCTACCTCGCCATGCGCACCGCCGGCGTCGACGCGCTCCGCAAGGCCAGTGACAGCAAGGACTTCACCGGCTCCGGGTTCGTGGCGGCCGGACAGCACCTCAAGGAACTGGTCGACCTCGGACCCTTCCAGAAGGGCTTCCTCGGCGCCGCCTACTCCACGCCCACCGGCCAGGCCGCCACCGTCGGCAACGGCAAGGCGGCGATGGAGCTGATGGGCCAGTGGGCCCCGGTGGTGGAGGCCGACGCGGGCAAGGGGCTCGGCGCGGACCTCGGCTTCTTCCCGTTCCCCGAGGTCGAGGGGGGTAACGGGAAGATCACCGAGGTGTTCGGCGGAGGCGGCGGCCACGCACTGCGCAAGGGCGCCCCCCAGGCGGCCGTCGACTTCCTGAAGTTCTTCGCCGCCGAGACCACCGACCGCGAACTGGTCAGGAGGACCGGGGTGCTGCCGGTCGTCCCGGCCGCCGAGGACGTCCTCACCGACCCCAACCTCAAGGCGGTGCAGACGCAGTTGAAGGCCGCCACCGGCTTCCAGCTGTACCTCGACCAGGCCTACGCGCCCGCCGTCGGCCAGGAGGTCAACGACAGCGTGGCCGCACTCATCGCCGGCTCCAAGTCGCCGGCGCAGGTCGCCCAGTCCATCACCAGGACCGCTAAGGAAGAGCAGTAGCCGCGATGACCTCGACCTTCCTCGCCGGTGAGCGCGGCGGACCCGCCCTCGACCGGCCGCCCCCGGCCGCCCCCGCGGCCCGGGGGCGGGCGCGACGGCGCGCGCTGCACTGGCTCACCGCGGTCGCCTTCCAGCTGCCCGCTCTGGTGCTGTTCATCGGGCTCGTGCTGCTGCCGATGCTGTTCGCGCTGTACGCCGCGTTCTTCCGCTGGGGCGGCTTCGGCATGCCCTCCGACTACACGGGCGCGGACAACTTCACCCGGCTCTTCCAGGACCCGGTCTTCCTGGGCGACCTGTGGCGCTGCCTGCTCCTGGTGATCCTTTCGCTCGCGCTCCAGCTGCCGTTCGCGCTCGCCATGGCGGTCCTGCTCGACCAGCGGCTGCGCGGCCGCGCGGTGTACCGGATGCTGTTCTTCGCGCCCTACGTCCTGTCCGAGGCCATCACCGGTGTCCTGTTCGGCATGATCTTCGCCCCCGACGACGGGCTCGCCGACCATGTCCTGGGCGCCGTCGGCCTCGACGGCCTGGGCGGCGAGTGGTTCGCGGACCCCTCCTCCGTCATGGCGACCCTCTTCCTCGTCATGACCTGGAAGTACTTCGGCTTCCACATGATGCTCTTCCTGGCCGGACTCCAGTCCGTCCCGGCCGAGTTGACGGAGGCGGCGCTGATCGACGGCGCGAACCCCTGGCAGCGCTTCCGCAACGTCACCCTGCCGCTGCTCGCGCCCACCCTGCGGATCAGCGTCTTCCTGTCCGTCATCGGGTCGATCCAGCTGTTCGACCTGGTGTGGGTGGTGACCCAGGGCGGCCCCGACCACCACTCCGAGACGATGGCCGTGACCATGTTCCAGTACGGCTTCAAGCGCTACCAGGTCGGCTACGCCAGCGCGGTCAGTGTGGTCATGTTCGCCGTCTGCCTCGTCTTCGCTCTCGCCTACCAGCGGTTCGTGCTCCGCCGCGACCTCGAAGGGGCCACCACGACGATGAGGGGAGACGGCACATGATCCGGCGAACGGCGCGGCCCCGCCCGACAGCGCGCTCCCGGCGGGCGGCGCGGAGCCTGCCGCTGCACACGGTCCTCCTCGCGGTCGGCGCGCTGATGGTCGTACCCCTGCTGTACGCCGTCCTGTCCGGCTTCAAGTCCACCGACGAGCTGTCCCGCAACCCGTTCGGGCTGCCCGACCGGTGGCGCACCGGCAACTACACCGGCATCCTCGGCTCGGGCGACTTCTGGCGGCTCCTCGGCAACAGCACGCTGATCGCCGTGGCGACGACCGCGTTGGTGGTGGCCGTGTCCGCCCTCGCGGCCTTCTCCTTCGCCCGGTTCGCCTTCCGCGGGCGGGAGGTGCTGTTCACCTTCTTCACGATGGGGCTGATGTTCCCCTTCGCCGTGGCTGCGCTGCCCCTCTTCCTCCTCCTGCGCTCCCTTGACCTGCTGGACAACCCGCTCGGCGTGATCCTCCCGCAGGCCGCCTTCGGGCTGCCCATGACGATCATCATTCTGCGCGGCTTCTTCCGGCAGATCCCCGGCGAGCTGGAGGAGGCCGCCACGCTCGACGGGTGCAGCGCCTTCGGCTTCTTCTGGCGGGTGCTGCTGCCCATGGCCAGGCCCGCGCTCGGTACCGTCTCGGTGCTCGCCGTCGTCACGAGCTGGAACAACTTCTTCCTGCCGCTGCTGGTGTTCACCGACAGCGGCTGGTGGACCCTGCCCATCGGCGTCCAGCAGTTCCAGGGCCAGTACTCGGCCGAGTACGCGCGGGTCTTCGCCTATCTCGTGCTCGCCATGGTCCCCGCGCTCGCCTTCTACACGGTCGCCGAGCGTCAGCTCGTCGGTGGCCTCACCGCCGGTGCCACCAAGGGCTGAGCGGCCCCACGGGCACCGGACGGACCGGCTCACGCCGCCGTGGGAGCACTGCGGTGGCGTTCGGCCACGGACCGTAGTCGTCCCCGGACACGCGTCGGGGCCGGTGCGCACCGAGATCGTGCGGCCGGCCCCTGTGGGTCACGGGCGGTACGGCGGACCGCCCGGGTCACCGCTCAGGCGGCGGTCATCACCCGGTCCGCGCCCAGCGGGCGGTGCGGGGCGATGACACGGCCGTCGGGGAGCAGCTCACCCGTGTCCTCGAAGAGCAGGACGCCGTTGCACAGCAGGCTCCACCCCTGCTCCGGGTGGTGCGCCACAAGGCGGGCGGACTCCCGGTCGGCGGACTCGGCTGGCGGACACGGCGGCTGGTGCTGGCACATGGGTGGGATCTCTCGCTCTGTCGTGGTCATTGCGTCCCCCGTGGTGATAGTCGGTCGGAACCCAGTGTTGCCCTCTGGGCGTCATTCCGCAGGGATTTCGCGGCACCGCTTCTCACAGGTTCATGACGCGTCACCCTGCCGGACGGTTCATTTCAACTGCACTGTCCTTTTGGGTGGTTCGCAGTGGCCGGATAGGGCTAGTCCGGTCGGAGAAGATCCCTTTTCCATCTCGTCGGAGCGGGTAATGGCTCGTACGAGCGCGATCGTGGTGATCGGCGTGGAAAGACGGCCGTACCCCGCTTCCCGGACGGGAAGCGGGGTACGCGAGCCGCTGGTCAGGCAGGTGAACCGAGCAGTTTGACGGGAGAAGCCCGATGTGTCAGCACCGGCAGCAACTCGGCCACCCGGTGCGGTCGGTGGGACGAGATCCCGGGCGGTGCCGGGGCCAGTGGCACGAGCAGGTCGGTGGCGGCCGGGTGGCCCTCGGTCGCGTCGGCGGCCACGTCGCCGTGCAGCCACAGGGTGAGCATGTACAGCCCCGGGACGGACAGCAGTCGCGGCTGGTAGGGCTGTGGCAGTGCCTCGGCCTGCTGCAGCGCGCGTTCGGTCGAGGCGATGTAAGGGCCCTCGAAGAAGTGCGAGAAGGCCCAGCCGTCCGGTGTCAGCATGGTGTCGGCCGCGGCCACCGCCCGGTCGCCGCAGCGGATCAGGAAGCGCCAGCCGGCCAGTCGCGTCGCCGACAGGCCCTGCGCGGTGATCCGGTCCAACACGTACACGGGAAGCGGGAGTTCGGGTGTCGCCGGCCCCTGCGCCGCGCGCAGGGAGGGGGTTCGGGCCTCACGGACCGCGGTGGGGGAACCGAGGGCCGTGAGGACGGAGCGCAGTGCGGGCGCGGGGGCAGGGGGCACGTGCAGCGGCATGGTGGGTCGCCTCTCGTTCGACAGGCGCGGCGGCGCGAGGGAGGTGGGGCGGACGGCGCTGTCTGCTCACGGGGTGGCCTGAGAGGTGGGGGCCCGGACCGCTGGACGAGGGTGCGGCTGAGGCCTGCCGCCCGTCACCTTGACGGCAGGAACACGACAGAAACCGGGACCGCGGGCGCCAACCTTAGGCCTTGTTCGCGAAGTTTATACGACACGTGTTCACGCGATGTTTCGTCTATCGCTTTGCGGTCGGCCGGGCAAGGGTCTATTCAGCCGTTGATTTGCGTATAACATCCCGATTTCCCGTCGGGGCGGGTGCTGCTGACCTCGTAACACGCCGCCACCGCGGTCGGCCGAATGTCGTCGGCGTTTTTCACGAGGCGATCGGGGCACCCGAAGTTGCGACTTGCGTCATGCCCCGTGAATGTGCCGCGGGGAACATTCAGACAGCGTAGCGGGCGCCGGGCTCGTGCGGGACGTTATCGATCGCTTCCGCTGGGCATCATCCCAACCGGACCCGGGACCCCGGCGGCCGGATCTGCGGCACGCCATCCGAGGAGGGACACTTCGATGGGGGAGAAGGTCGTGGCAGGGCAGTTCGACCTGTCCGATCGCCAGCGCTACCGCGAAAAGCTCCACAAGTGTCTGGCGGGACTCGAGCGGCTGCTGGTCGAGAAGCGGTTCGACCGAGCCAAGAACCTGATGGGCGTCGAGATCGAATTGAATCTCGCCGGCCCCGACGGTATGCCCAGAATGCTGAACGGGCAGGTGCTGGAGCGCATCGCGAGCCGCGATTTCCAAACGGAGCTCGCGATGTTCAATCTGGAAGTGAACATCGCCCCGCACCGACTGGGAGGCAGGGTTTTCGACCGGCTCGCGGAGGAACTGCGCACCTCTCTGGCGTACGCCGACCGCAAGGCCGGTGAAGTGGACGCCGGAATCGTGATGATCGGCATCCTGCCCACGCTGGACCGCGACGACCTGGTTTCCTCCAACCTTTCCGAGGTCGACCGCTACACCCTGCTCAACGACCAGATCGTGGCCGCGCGGGGCGAGGACTTCCGCCTCGACATCGACGGTGTCGAGCATCTGACCTGCACCTCGAAGTCCATCGTCCCGGAGGCCGCCTGCACCTCCGTGCAGCTGCACCTCCAGGTCACCCCGTCGCGCTTCGCCGACGTGTGGAACGCGGCCCAGGCGGCCTGCGCGGCGCAGATCGCCGTCGGCGCCAACTCGCCGTTCCTGTTCGGGCACGAGCTGTGGCGGGAATCCCGCCCACCGCTGTTCCTGCAGGCCACCGACACCCGCCCGCCGGAACTCCAGGCCCAGGGCGTCCGGCCGCGCACCTGGTTCGGCGAGCGGTGGATCTCCTCCGCGCAGGAGCTGTTCGAGGAGAACCTGCGCTTCTTCCCGGCGCTGCTGCCGATCTGCTCCGACGAGGAGCCGCTGGAGGTCCTCGACGCCGGTGGCATTCCCCGGCTCGCCGAGCTGGTCCTGCACAACGGCACGGTCTACCGCTGGAACCGGCCCGTCTACGACATCGCGGACGGTGTCCCGCACCTGCGCGTGGAGAACCGGGTGCTGCCGGCCGGGCCGACCATCATCGACGTGATCGCCAACGCCGCCTTCTACTACGGCCTGGTGCGCGCGCTGGCCGAGGAGTCCCGGCCGGTGTGGACCCGGCTGCCCTTCGAGGCCGCCGAGGCCAACTTCGACGCGGCGTGCCGGCACGGCATCGACGCGCGGTTCGTCTGGCCGCGCCGGGGACGCTACGGCGGTACCGGCGAGGTCGACGCGGTCACCCTGGTCCGCGACGAGCTGCTGCCGCTGGCCTCGGCCGGGCTGGACGCCTGGGGCGTGGAGGCCGCCGACCGTGACCTCTACCTGGGCGTCATCGAGGAGCGCTGCCGGCGCCGGGTGAACGGCGCGTCATGGCAGGCGGCCACCTTCCACCGGGCCCTGGAGCAGGGCCTGACCCGGCAGGCCGCGCTGGCCGCGACCACCCGCCGCTACGCCGAGCTGATGCACGTGGGAGAGCCGGTCCACACCTGGCCGGTCGGCCTGCCGGAGCCGGTGCCGCTGGGGTGAGGTGCCGGGCATGTCCCGCGTGCGAGGTCCGAGGGGGCCCCGGGTCGGCATCGGCCCGGGGCCCCTCGGTCTCGGTGCCGTCCCCCGGTCCGCACGGCCCGGCCGGGAGCGGCGGGGCGTGGTGGGGAGCGACTGGGGAGCCGGGGTGCCGGGCCGGACGGGCGGGGCGGGCGGCCCGGGCGTCGAAGCCGGGCCCGGGCAAGCGGCTACCGGCCCGATCCGGCATGCTGTGTCCTCGCAGGTCCGGACCGAAGGCAGGAGTGCACGTGGAGGCTGACCCGCTGGCCGTCGCTCACCCGCGGGAGCCGTTCCCGCGGCGGATCTTCCGCGACGAGACGCTGCTCGTGCTGGCGCTCTCGCTCGGGGCGAGCGGGGTGTCCGCGCTGATCAGCTTCATCGGTTCGGTCACCAAACCGGGCGGGCTCAAGGACCAGGCGGCCACGCTCAACGCCTCCGCCGCGCCCGGCCGCCCCTGGCTCGACCTCGCCTGGCAGCTGTTCGGCATCGCCAGCGCCCTGGTCCCCGTGGCCCTGGTGGCCCACCTGCTGCTGCGCGAGGGCGAGAGCCTGCGCACCCTCGGCTTCGACCGCACCCGCCCCTGGCCCGACCTCGGCCGGGGTGCCGCGGTCGCGGCCGTGATCGGGAGCACCGGCATCGCCTTCTACCTGGCCGCGCGCGGCCTCGGCTTCAACCTCACCGTGGTCCCCGAGGCGCTGCCCGGCGTCTGGTGGAAGTTCCCGGTGCTGATCCTCTCCGCGCTGCAGAACGCGATCCTGGAGGAGGTCATCGTCGTCGGCTATCTGCTGCGCAGGCTCGGGCAGTTGGGCTGGACGCCGGGGACCGCGCTGGTGGCCAGTGCGGTCCTGCGCGGCTCCTACCACCTCTACCAGGGCATCGGCGGCTTCCTCGGCAACATGGTCATGGGCGTGGTGTTCGTCCTGCTCTACCGTCGCTGGCGCCGGGTCGGGCCGTTGGTCGTCGCGCACTCCCTGCTCGACATCGGCGCCTTCGTCGGCTACGCCCTGCTCGCGGGCAAGGTGGGCTGGCTGCCGACGGCCTGAGCACCCGTCCGCCGCCGGGCGGACGGCGGGCCCCGCGTCGCTCAGGCGAGCAGGTCGCCCTCGATGACCGTGACCGCGCGGCCGGTCAGCAGGGTGCGGTCGCCGCGCAGCCCGGTGCGGACCAGGCCGCTGCGCCGGGACGCCTGCAGACCGACGAGGTCGTCGCGGCCCAGGCGCGCGGACCAGTGCGGGGCGAGCGCGGTGTGGGCGCTGCCGGTGACGGGGTCCTCGTCGATGCCGACGTTGGGGAAGAAGCACCGGGACACGAAGTCGTGGCCGAGCGAGGGGTCGTCGGCGCGGGCCGTGGCGATGACTCCGCGCGTGGAGTGCGCCGCCAGTGCCTTGTGGTCGGGGGCGAGCTTGAGGACCGTCCGCTCGTCGGCCAGTTCCACCAGCAGGTCACCGACGTTCGGCCCGGTGTCGTAGACGACGACGGGCTCGGCACCCAGTGCCTCGGCGAGTCCTTCGGGGACCTCCACGGCGGTGAGCGGCGCTGTGGGGAAGTCCAGGGTGATCCAGCCGTCCGGGCCGGGCGTGGCGACGAGGACCCCGCTGCGGGTGGCGAACCGCACCGGCCCCTCGTGGGCGCCGGTGGCGTGCAGGACGTGGGCGGTGGCGAGGGTCGCGTGACCGCACATCGCGACCTCGGCGACGGGGGTGAACCAGCGCAGCGCCCAGTCCGTTTCGCCTCCCGCCGGCAACCGGTGCGCGAACGCCGTCTCGGCGTGGTTGACCTCGAGGGCCACGTTCCGCAGCCAGTCGTCGTCCGGGAAGACGTCGTCCAGGAGCAGGACCCCGGCCGGGTTGCCGGCGAAGGGCCGGTCGGTGAAAGCGTCGACGATTCGAATGCGCATGGCGCAGACGCTAGAGCGGCCGCGGGCAGCTGACCAAGGCCAATCGACGCCCCCTGGACCGATTTCGCCGCTCCGCCGTGGCCCCGCTCCGGGAAGGGGCTTGTCAACTCAACACTACCGATATATCGTCGAGACATCGCGTAAGAGACGCGATTGATACGTGACTGATCAGCGATGGAATGGAGTGATCGCGATGCGTACCCACGGATTCGAGCGTGGACATCGTCAGGACGGCCCGGGCCGGCGCGGCCGGGGCGGATTCGGTCCCGGAGGCTTCGACGGCAGTCGGGCCGCCTTCGGGCCCTTCGGCCCCGGAGGCCCGGGATTCGGTCCGGGCGGTCCCGGCTTCGGCCCGGGACCCTGGGGGCCGCGCGGACGCGGCGGACCGCGGGGTAGGGCGCGGCGCGGCGATGTGCGCGCCTCGATCCTCGCCCTGCTCGGGGACCGGCCGATGCACGGCTACGAGATGATCCAGGAGATCGCCGAGCGCAGCGGTGGCGCGTGGAAACCGAGCCCCGGCTCGGTCTACCCCACCCTCCAACTGCTGGAGGACGAGGGCCTGATCGCCAGTGAGAGCGAGGGCGGCAAGAAGCTGTTCGCCCTGACCGAGGCCGGCCGCGCCGCCGCGGAGGAGGGCCCGGAGGCTCCCTGGGAGGAGGCCTCGCGTGGGGTCGACTGGGAGGCGCTCGGCGAGGTCAGGCAGGCCGGCTTCGGTCTGATGCAGGCGTTCGGGCAGGTCTGGAACACCGGCACGAAGGAACAGCGCGAGAAGGCGCTGGCCGTCGTCAACGAGGCCCGCAAGAAGCTGTACCTCATCCTCGCAGACGAGGACTGAGGACCGACGGCCCCGGCGAAGGCGCCCCGTGGAATCCCCGCGGGGCGCTTTCGCGCGTCCGGCTCCGGCTCCGGCTCCGGCTCCGGGGAGACGGTCAGGCGGTCACGAGTCCGTCCAGCTTGCGCAGCGACTCGTTCAGCGCGGCCGTCGCCGAGTCCTTGAGCTTTCCGGCCATCAGGGAGACCGCGGCGCCGGTGAACTCGCCTTCGATGCGGACCGTCGTCGTGTCGCCGTCCGGGGTGAGCGTGTAGCGGGTGGCCACGGTCACCGCCATCGGGCCCTTGCCTCGGATGGCGAGCACCCTGGCCGGTTCCAGCTCCTCGATGGTCCAGTCGACCTCGGCCGGGAAGCCCATGAGCTTCATGTTCTCCTGGAACCTCCCGCCCACCGCGAGGCTCTCGGGTCCGCCCTCGGGGAAGCTGGTGTGGGTCGCGTTCCACTCGCCGTACGACGACCAGTCGGTGAGCCGGGTCCACACCTGCTCGGCCGGTGCCTGGATGCGTGCCTCGGCGCTGACTTCGGCCATGCGACCACCCCTTCGTCTCGGGCTACGGTGTCGCGGAACGTAGCCGCAGGCCCTCGAACATTCAATACTGATGAACCGTCAGGAATGGTCGTTCCCCGGCCTGATCTCCTCCCCAAGGATGAGATTCCGAGCGGTGGCGTCCACTCTGTGCGGCACGCGGAAATGGTTCCCCTCGTGGATGACCGGGCCCGCCGTGGCTGATGAGGTGGAGGGTGTGCAACACCGTGTAACCCGTCAGCCCGCCGGTGAGCAGGGCGGACCGCGCCCCGACGACGAAGCCGGACTCAGCGCCGAGCTCGTCGCGGTGGTATCCGGTGCCCGCCGCCGGGCGGTGCGGGACGGGGACCGGCAGGTCGACACCGCCCACCTGCTCCACTCGCTCCTCGAGCAGGACCCCGAGGTCCGCTCCGCCGTCGGCGCCACCCCGCAGCTCGCCCGGCTGCTCGGCTACCTCGTGCAGCGCAGCATCGGCTACGGGCTGCGCTGGCAGAGCACCGTCGAGGACTCCGGCGCGATCGCCGTCGTACCGGACCGGGCCCCGCACGGCGGTGAGTCCAGGGAGGCGGGGGCATGGTCGCCCGCCGCGGCCGCCGCCATGGAAGACGCCCGCCGCCGCGCCCGGCGGCGGGGCGGTGCGCCGGCCGGCGGCCCCGACCTGCTCGCCGCGCTCATCACGGACCCGGGTTCCCGGGCCGTCGAGGTCCTGGAGCGCGCCGGCATCACCGCCCATGAGCTGCGCGCCCGCATCGACGGACCCGGGGAGGAGTACGCGGGCGACGGCGCGGCCCTCTGCTGACCCGGTGCGGCCACCCGCCGGATCAAAGCCGGGTGGCCCTGCTCCTGTCCATCTCCTGAGACAGGTGTCAACGGGGATGACGCTCCTGTCGTCCCCTGTCATCATGTGCCGGTGCATACGTCTGGAAGCAGTCAGGGCGGTCACGGCAGGGGTGCCGGGCTCGGTCTCGCGCTCGCCTCGGCACTGGCCTTCGGTGGGTCGGGAGTGGCGGCCAAGCCGCTGATCGAGGCGGGTCTCGACCCGCTCCACGTGGTGTGGCTCAGGGTCGCGGGCGCCGCCGTGGTGATGCTGCCGCTGGCGGTGCGGCACCGCGCCCTGCTGCGCCGCCGTCCCGCGCTGCTCGCCGGGTTCGGACTGCTCGCCGTCGCCGGTGTCCAGGCCTGCTACTTCGCCGCGCTCTCCCGGATCCCGGTGGGTGTGGCGCTGCTCGTCGAGTACCTGGCCCCCGCGCTCGTGCTCGGCTGGGTGCGGTTCGTGCAGCGGCGGCCCGTCTCGCGCGCGGCCGCGCTCGGGGTGGTCCTCGCCGCCGGCGGCCTCGCCTGTGTGGTCGAGGTGTGGTCGGGGCTGAGCTTCGACCCGCTCGGGCTGCTGCTCGCGCTCGGCGCCGCCTGCTGCCAGGTCGGCTACTTCGTCCTCGCCGACCAGGGCAGTGAGGCGGGCGAGGAGGCGCCCGACCCGCTCGGCGTCATCGCCTACGGCCTGCTCGTCGGCGCCGCCGTGCTGACCGTGGTGGCCCGCCCCTGGACGATGGACTGGTCGGTGCTGCGCGGCTCCGCGCACCTGGACGGCACCGCCGTCCCCGCCTTCGCCCTGCTGGCCTGGATCGTCCTGGTCGCCACGGTCGTCGCGTACATCACCGGCGTGCTCTCGGTGCGGCGGTTGTCCCCGCAGGTCGCGGGCGTCGTCGCCTGCCTGGAGGCGGTCATCGCGACCGTGCTGGCCTGGGTCCTGCTCGGCGAGCACCTGTCGGCCCCCCAGGTGCTGGGCGGCGCCGTCGTCCTCGTCGGCGCGTTCATCGCCCAGTCCTCCACCCCCGCCAAGGGCTCCTCCGAGCCGGTCGCGACGGGCGGCGCGGAACAGGAACTGTCCGCGCGGGGCACGGCGGCCTGAGGTGTTGAGCGTGCCGGCGTGCGCGCTCGTCCTTCCGCTTCCGGCCGTTGCCTCGCCCCGCTGACGGACGCGGCCGCCGGACCCACGGCAGGGCCCGCGGCCGGACCCGGTCGTCGGGCCTTGCCGGTGGGCACTGCCGACGGGCGCGGCCAAGGCGCCGTGGGCGGTCAGAGGGCCGAAAGGTACCCGGGCGTCTCGATGCCCGCCGCCAGGTCGGCGTTGCCGACCGGAGTCTCGTAGCCCTTGCGGAGCGGGACGACGCCGGCCCAGTGCGGCAGGTCGAGGTCCTCGGGCTCGTCGTTCGCGCCGCCCGTGCGGATCTTCGCGGAGACCTCGTCCAGGTCGAGGCGGATCACCGCGGTGGCCGCCAGCTCCTTCTTGTTCGCGGGCCGGGAGTCGGCCGACCGGCCCGGCACCACGTGGTCCACCAGGGCGTCCAGGGCCAGCCTGCGCTCCTCGGGGTCGGTGACCTCGTGCGCGATGCCGTGCACCACCACGGAGCGGTAGTTGATCGAGTGGTGGAAGGCCGAGCGCGCCAGCACCAGCCCGTCGACATGGGTCACCGTCAGGCACACCTCGAGACCCGGGTCGGCGACGCCGGTCATCCGCAGCGGCCGCGAGCCGGTGGACCCGTGCACGTAGAGCCGCTCGCCGACCCGGCCGTACAAGGTGGGCAGCACCACGGGCGCCCCGTCGCGCACGAACCCGAGGTGGCAGACGTAGCCCTCGTCGAGTATCGCGTGCACCACGTCCCGGTCGTACGACGCCTTCTCCGCGGAACGCGTGGGCACCGTGCGGTCGGTCGGGGTGTACGCGGCGGACTGCGGCGGAGTTTCCTGGGTGCCCTGCATGGCGCTCTCCATTGCACTAGTGCATAATTAGTTTTGTGCTAGGAGAGTATCCGATCCAGGGACAGGGCGCAGCCGAGATCGCGGCCAGCGTCGAGCGCGCGGTGGGCGCAGGCGAGCTTGAACCCGGCCAACCACTGCCTCCCATGCGGGAGTTGGCGACCCGGCTCGGGGTGAACCCGAACACCGTGGCCGCCGCCTACCGCACCCTGCGCGAACGCGGGGTGATCGAGACCGCCGGACGCCGCGGCAGCAGGGTCCGGCCCAAGCCGGCCACCACCGGGCGCGAGCAGATCCGGGTGGACGTGCCGGACGGCGTGCGGAACGTGGCCGACGGCAACCCGGACCCCGCGCTGCTGCCGGGCCTCGCGGACGCGTTCGCGGCGGCAGCGGCCCAGAGCGACCGGGAGCCCGTGCTGTACGGCCATGCCCCCGTGGAACCGGAGCTGACCCGCCTTGCCCGGGCCGCCCTGGACGCCGACGGGGTGCCGGACGGCGCCGTCGCCGTGGCCTCCGGGTCCCTGGACGCGATCGAGCGGGTGCTCGCCGCGCACCTCAGACCGGGCGATCCGGTGGCCGTGGAGGATCCCGGCTGGGGCAGCCTGCTCGACCTGGTGTCCGCGCTCGGCTTCCGCACGGTCCCGGTGGGCGTGGACGACGAGGGGCCGCGGCCGGACGACGTCCGCAGCGCGCTGCGGTCCGGGGCGCGTGCCCTGGTCGTCACCGACCGGGCGCAGAACCCGACCGGCGCGGCGCTGACCGCGCCACGCGCGCGTGCGCTGAGATCCGTGCTCGCGGAGCACCCCGAGACGCTGCTGATCGAGGACGACCACGGGCACGGGATCGTCGACCTCCCGCTGCACCCGCTCGCCGGTGTCACGCGCCACTGGGCCTTCGTGCGCTCCGTGGCCAAGGCCTGGGGGCCGGATCTGCGCCTCGCCGTGTTCACCGGGGACGCCGTGACCCTGGACCGGGTGCGCGGGCGCCAGCGCCTCGGCCCCGGCTGGGTGAGCCGGATCGTCCAGCGGGCGGTGGTGCGCCTGTGGGCGGACGGCGCGGTGGACACGCGCGCGGTGGCGGCCTCGTACGGCGCCCGGCGCGACGCCCTGATCGGGGCGCTGGCCGAGCGCGGAGTGGTGGCGCACGGCCGTAGCGGGATGAACGTGTGGGTGCCCGTGCCGGACGAGACGGGCGCGGTGGCCCGGCTCCTGCACGGCGGCTGGGCGGTCACCCCGGGCGCCCGGTTCCGCCTGGGCTCGCCGCCCGGCATCCGCATCACGATCTCGACGCTGACCCCCGAGGAGCCCGGCCCACTGGCCGAGGCGGTGGCGGCAGCGGTCCGCCCGACCCCGGCCCGGACGTACGTGTAGTCCGGCGCGGACGCACGCGCAAGGGGCTCCCGGCCGGGGAGTGAGAGCGGCCTGGGCCGGAAGCGGCGCGCCTCGGGGCAGGGCTGCGCCGTACCCCGGTACCCGGGAGGCGCCGCGAGGGCTTGGGCGGTGGCGCCCTGCCGGCGGCCTGGTGCGGACGTTCGTGGGGGTGGGCCTTCGGCCCGGGGTGGGGG
>NZ_JAJSZC010000058.1:39937-60888 GCF_036815105.1 Streptomyces sp. IBSBF 3136 | reverse complement strand
CGTCCGAGTAGTCCCTCATCGCCATCGGCGGTGTTCTCGCTTCCTCCGGATCAAGCAAATCCAGTATCAGCATGTCCACCACTCAGGGGGAGGCCCCCCACGCCGTACACCCGCTGTGAGGCTCGCGAGCACCATCTCCTGCCCATGCCACCCAGCACAGCGCGGTGTCGGTCTAGCATCCGCGCGGCTCGGCGCCTCTCCCGGGAGGACCACCGGTACGGCGGAAGAGATGAGCTACCGTGCCCTGGACTACGAACTGGCTGATTTGTCACTGGTAAGCGGATGTGCACCTGGCGGTGCCGTAGGGGCATCGTCGGCGCTGATCGCCCTGAGCGCCTCCCGGGCGAGACCGGAGGCTAGGCCGTTGCTCGCGGCGAGAGCGCCCTTCTTCACGAACTCCAGCACGGCGGGCGTTCGCCGTGGCGTCCGCCCGCGGAACCGGCGCCACGGTCGGCTGCTGTCACGCTGCTCAGTGCCCACGGGTCCTCCAGGTCCTCCCGTCCCGGACAGGCACGGGCGGGGACACATCGCCTTGCGTAAAAGGGGTCTGCTGCCACCCGCAGCGGTCCGGCAGCAAGCGCACCAGGGTTGGATCTGCCGTACGGCCAGAGGCGGCCCAAAAAGCGTGGACCTGATCCACTCGCTCAGCCATAGGCTCTCCCACCATGTACTTCGCATTCATGGATGACAGCTCACGTAAGCGAAAAGACGTACCGAGGCAGGACCTCGGGGCCCTCCACGCCTACGGAGCCGTGATCTTTCCTCAGGAGTCGCTGCAGCCCTACCGCGAGGAGCTCGCCCAGCTGCGGCAGGAGCTCGGCGTCCCGGCCGGTACCGAGTTCAAGTGGTCGCCGGACGGAGGGCCTCTTCACAAGAAGTGGGCCGAGTTGCACACCGCTCGGGTACGGATGCTGGAAGCCGCCGCTGCACTCGGAGTCCGGGCCTGCGTCGTCATCTGTGCGCCCGAGCTGATGCCGGAGTGGTACTCCGAAAGCCAGTTGAAGCGCGAGATGCTGGAGTACCTCTACGAGCGCGTCACCTACACGCTCGGTGAGGACAAGGGCATCATGATCGCCGATCAGCCAGGCGGCGGGCGAAAAGACGAGACCCGCTGGCTGGCCGACGCACTAGCACTGGACACCGATGGAACCCAGTACGTAAAGCCGGCGGACAAGCAGATCCTGCTGCCCATCATCACCACCCGCTCCGACCACGTTGACCACCTACAGCTCGCGGACCTCGCGGCGGCCGCCACGACTGCCCTCATCGCCGGCGCCCCCGCAGCCGCTCCCTACAAAGACCTCATCCACAAGCTGCTGGCCACGAACACCCGCGGCTACGCAGGCGGAACGGGGCTGAAGTTCATGCCCAGCGCCACATACAATTTCAAGGCGCTGATGAACCTTGCCTACTGGGTGTTCGGCGAGGACGCGTACGTCCTCCCTGACACGGCCAGCTCCATGGGCACGGTGCTCCCCCACAGTGGCTGGATCTTCGCAAGCAGCAGTGGTCTCGATGCCCCCAACCCCGACGGGACACAGCAGTAAGCTGCCTGCGCCATGCCCCAAAGCTACGGCCTAGCAGTCATGCGCGGGCCACCGGCGGGGGATGACGATCAGCGCGCTGCGCGGATCACTCGACCTGGACGGCAAGCTGACCGACGAACAGCGAGAGACGTACTTCGCCCCTTCTCACACCGCATGAAGGCCTCGACCAACCCCGGCCTGTCCTCACAAGCGAGGGGTCGGAGCCAATGCCAGTGGCTCCGACCCCCTGGTCGCGACTGTAGCCGCAGGCCCGTCATATGTTTGCCCTGTCACCATGCCAGTAATGCGCGGGCACAACGTCTGCGGCACCCGCTGCCGGTGTGGGGTGTTCAGCGTCACCGAGGAATGATCAAATCGGTGAGTTGCCCGGCAGTGGGCATCCGACCGCGGTTGAAGACGACCGCAACAAACAGCACCACCACCGGAAGCAAGGGGACGAGTGCAGCCTCGGGCAACCCGAGGACGGCCGCACACGCCATGACCAGCACGACCACAAGCCCGACCGCGAGCATCCGCAATCGCTCCCTGGGCGCAGCTGGATCTACGCCGTCGAGTTGATCTGCGTCGAGGAGACAATCGATGCGGCCCTCGGCGTAGCGCTCGGCGATGGTCAGCAGCATCACGGTGAGGTCTTCGAGGGCGCGGCCCGGGTCAGAGTCCTGCCGTGCTTCGGCCTTTCGTAACGCGCCCACCACCAGTGCGGCATGGGCCTTGAACTGCCGCTCGTTGTGCCGTCGGGCTCTAGCACGGCGGGTGCGATGGGCCCTCCAGATGGCTTGTTCCACGGGCTGCATGGAAACGCGAGGGATCTGGCAATCCGGCTGGGTTTCCTCCCAGCGACGGAGAACTGTGGCGCACTGGGCCGCGACCGTCAGCAATGCGACAACAGGCCAACATCGTCGGTCCTCCCGCCGCGCCCTCGTCTTCTCCGGGTACCCGTCGAGTGCCTCCAGGTCATAGGGGGCATGTGTCGCAGTGCTACCAGGACTGATCAGATTGATGCGCTTGATGAGCAGCGCTTCGGCAACCACGATCAGGGCGACGATCAGGAGGAACTCTGTCTTTGGGATCGCGCTGAAGCCCCAATGGCGCACCGACTCCGACACGGCCACCATGCGGCTAAGCACCCCCTGCACAAGGCCAGAATGCGGTCCCGGGTCTGCAGTCAACCGCAGATGCTCCCAATCGGCCATGTCGTCGATATTCGCCACAAAGAACAGTAGTAAGACAAATCGGAACATCTTGATGGGCATGGCCAGGGGCCGAGCGCGCCACCACCGCACAACGTACGAAGGGGCCAATCCGTGATCGTCGAACCGCTCTCGTATTCGAGGCGGCAGCAGCATCATCTGCGTCAAAAGCGGAGCAGCTCGACGTACCCCTACGACGGCGCGCAGCCGCTCGAAGCGCTCCGCAGACCGCAATGCCCAGCGTTGAGCCGGCCCAGGGAAAAGGAGCAGAAGGATCACGGCCAGGACGGCCCACGGGGTGCCCACAAAAACATAAGCGGTTAACACATCACCAGTCTCACGGATCCCGCCGACCAAGACGCCCGGAACGCAACAGACCGGCCATAGAGCCACTCTGACCTGGCCCTAACGATGGTCCGTGTGTCCACCGCACTGAGAGGAACTGCCACGCGCTTCCGAGCGCAGATCGGCCGCCTCCCAGCGGCAAGCCGACACCGTCCGGTTCGTCACGACCACCGTTATGTCATGTCGACCTCAGGAACAGGCTCTCACTCCCAAGGCGACGCGCTAATCTGCATATTGGCCCTGCCGAGCTGCCACTTTCCGGGTGCTGCCTGGTGGAAGGCAGGGAAGCGGTGAAGCAGCCGCCCCAGCCCGTCCATCTGCCGGCGGTGCGGTTCCTGCACCGAAGCGGGGAGCGCAGCGAGGATTTCAGTACGGGTCATCGGTTCGGGCGCTCGGGCGAGCAGGCGGGCGACCTGCGACAGCACGTCGTCCCCGGCGGTGCCGCGCTGCGCCTGGGCCCAGTCGCGTCCGTGTACCTCGTGCTCGAGGAAGGGCTCGCTCAGGATCTTGAAGGTCTCCGAGCCGAGCCGGGTGAGCTTCGCGCGGGTGTCGCTGGAGAACCGGTTGCGGTTGAGGTACGCGTAGGTGCTGGCGGCGGCAAGCGCCACTGCGGCGGCCACCGGGTGGGCTCGTGCCAGGCGCACGGCTCCGGCCAGGCCGTAGCCGGCCCCCACGATCGTGGTGGTGCTGCCGTGCATGCCTGCCTCCGCCTTGCCGATCCTCCCCACCACGCTTCGTACGGCTTCCCAGTTCGGGACGGCGGCGCCCTGGCGGATCAGGTCCCGGTCGGCGGCCAGGAGGACGACGGGGGCGAGTACGCCAGCGAGCTGGAGGATGCCGACGTCGCTCAGGTCTTCGTGGGCGAGTTTGTCGGCGGCCGCCGTCATGGGCAGGCCGTGCACGCAGACGACGTGCAGCAGCGGCACGTACTCCTGCCACCACAGCCTCTCCGCCCTGGCGAGATCGAAGGTGCCGCCCTCGCGCTTGCGGTCGGCCAGCACGCGGGGGACCTCCGCCCACACGTAGTGCGGGATGAACCCGCGCAGCGTCCCGTGCTGCATCCCGGCAAGGATCGAGGACGGCTGGCTCCGCTTCAGCGCCGCGGTAACGTCCGAGGTGAGCACTGAAGTGTCGAAGACTCCGAGCCGGAAGCCGCCGCTGGTCAACGGCACGGGATAGGCGCTGCTGTACATGACGGGAGCGTAGGCCCCCAATGGGTCTTTGGGTCAGGGGTTTTCCGCGGTGGCAAGACTTGGCAGGGCCAGGATGTCAGGGGGTGGGCCATCATCGGTGGATGCCGCAGAAGAAGCCCCTCCCGCCCACCTATCGAAAGCGCCTCCTGGAGGAGCTGGACACGATCGAGCGGGACTACCTCGCCGTGCTGGAAGCCTCCGAGATCCAGTACGTGAACCCGAACCGCTCGAGCGACTCCGTGTTCATCGTCACCACTGCGAACTTTTCGTTCGCCGCGACCGGCGGCGGCGCGGAGTGGGGCTGTGCCCCATGACGGGGGCGTTGCTTCGGGGCTTTGTCCGCGGTGGGCGCTGATCACCTCGGTACCGGCGCGGGGCGGGTCGGAGGGCAGAGGAGGGTGCGGAGGTCGATGACGTGGTAGCCGTGGGCGGTGAACGCATCGAGGATCCGTGGCAGGGCCTGGGCGTCGATCACCTGGGTGCGGCCTTCGGGCGTGCCGACGTGCATCTGCAGGATCGCCCCTGGGCGAAGGGCGTCGAGCGCCCTGCGCACCGCGCGGTCCACGCTCATGCCGCCCGCGGTGCCCATCCATCCGTTGGTGTCGGTGGTGAATTCGATGTCCGCGAACCCGAGCGCTCAGCCCTGCAACACGCTCTGACCGCGGTCCTCGCCCAGACAGGCCACTCCGTGCAGGTGGACCGTGAGGCAGGCGAGGTACAGGTCAGACGGCTCCCATAAAGAAGCCCGTCGAGTGGGTCGGGTCCCATGATGGCCTCCATCACCGACACCCGTGACGACCCCGCAGGCGGGCGGCGTGAGTAGCGGCGAGGCTGCCGGTTGCCGCGGGGAGAACCGGGAGCCACTGTGGGGAGGGAGGCGGAACGATGGCCGATGACCAGTGGGAAAGGATCTGTAAGGCGTTTGAAGCATGGGAGGAAACTGGTGAGTGGCGCCTTCCGGTGTCGCGGGAGGCTTTCGAAGAGCACAGGCTCCTCACGCCCGAGAAGCGCGCGGCTCGGGAACGCCGTACCGCCAGGACGGAGGCGATGAAGCTCTCAGGAGCTCAACGGGAGTGGCAGTACCTGCGCATCCGCGCCGCCGATATGGAAGTCGACCTTGCGTCTGCTCTGGCTGAGGTGGAGGACGACAGCGACACGAGAGCAGCCCCGTACGGCCGGTGGAAGAGAGCGTTGGAGGAGGCACAGGATCTCCTGGACGGCGAGTGCGCGGACGGGCTTGCGGATGCCGCCAGGGCGGAGCTTGAGTACGTGCGCCGATGCCTGGACGAGTATTGGGCTCTGGATCGGCAGGCAGCGGTTCAGCGCACGTGGGCCGACGAGCAGGAGGTTCGGGAGCGGCAGCGCGACGCAGAGACGCGTGCCTACCGAGACAGGTCGCTGCCCACGAGCGGCAGTCACGTGCGGCCTTCGCTGGCGCAGCAGCTGGAGGAGGACTACCAGCGCACTCGGCACCCTGGGTTCAGGCTTCCCGATGAGGGGATGTAGCCGGAGATTGGTCGGCGCCCGCCGGAAGGTGTCCAGAGCCCTCCTCCCCGCGGGCCCGGGGAGCACACCCTCGGCGTGGTCCTGATCGGCGGGGGCCTGGGACCATCCCCACGGGCGCGGGAGCACGCTGCGATCGTCGCCGACTCGAGGTCGGTTTCGGGACCATCCCGGCAGGCGCGGGGAGCAACTCGCAGGTGTACCAGCCGATGACCGCGACTGGGGAGCATCCCCGCGGGCGCGGGGAGCACAGGCTGTCTTTCGACACCTGAGAGACGAAACAGGGACCATCCCCGCGGGCGCGGGGAGCACCCATCGTAGACCGCGTACACTCCGGGCCGCCGGGACCATCCCCGCGGGCGTGGGGAGCACGTCATGGTGGTGGGGTCCTGCGCCGCGGTCAGGGGACCATCCCCCGGGCGCGGGGAGCACCAGCTCGAGGTGGGCCTGAATCGGATCGAGATGGGACCATCCCCGCGGGCGCGGGGAGCACCTGATCGAGACGCTACGGCCGCAGGCCCTCGCGGGACCATCCCCGCAGGCGCGGGGAGTACGCGATCGGCAAGGCGCCCGGGTCGCCGTGGTCGGGACCATCCCCGCGGGCGCGGGGAGCACACCCCCGGCTCCCTGACCGAGTACGACGATACGGGACCATCCCCGCAGGCGCGGGGAGCACCATCGACCCCGCAGGCTTCACCTACGCCGTGGAGGGACCATCCCCGCGGGGGCGGGGAGCACAGCCCGCCGAGGATGCCGCCAGCGTCGAAGGTGGGACCATCCCCGCGGGCGCGGGGAGCACGAGGTCACGCTCCTGCCCGACGACTTCAAGGTGGGACCATCCCCGCGGGCGCGGGGAGCACGTCATAGTCCAGATCGCGGAAGAGGAAGGGCTGGGACCATGCCCGCGGGCGCGGGGAGCACGTCCGCGCGACGGCCGGCACCCCTGCCGTGTTCGGACCATCCCCGCGGGCGCGGGGAGCACATGGTCTGGCCGTCGATCGCCCCGGCCGTGATGGGACCATCCCCGCGGGGCGGGGAGCACTGCGGATCGACGTACCAGCTCTTGTCGACCTTGGGACCATCCCCGCGGGCGCGGGGAGCACTGGGTCACCGTCGACTTAGGCTTCACCAACCCGGGACCATCCCCGCCGGCGCGGGGACCATTCCACCTGCCTCCCTGGCAGGTCCCGCACGTACGTCTCAGCTTCGCGGCTGGGAGGTCCATCCCTTGATTTCGTCCGCCACTTCCCGCACGTCAAGCCCGTCCCGTGCGATCCGCTCGGCAAGGTCCGCCGCCTGCTTGTGATCCACCGTCACCATCGCGCCGGACGCCGACAGATACGCGGCCGCAACGATCGCACCGAAGAGCTCGTTGGCGTACTCCAGCGCCGGCACGCGGATCAGCTGGTGCATGAGCGCGGCCGCACGATGATGGACCTGCGCGTACACCGGTCGATCCATCACCTTGTCGGCGTGCCGGGCCACCGCCGCCTGAAGCGTTCCGAAGTCGAGGACGTCCGGGTCACCGGGGACGCTGCGGTGCGCGAGGTCCAGCAGCCAGGCACGGTCGATGTGCAGGATCACGCAGCCCGCCCGCGCGTCTCGTCCTTCGCCTCCGGGGCCGGATGGCCGAACCGCTCAGCGAAATGCGGGCCCCACTCCTGCGCAAAGTACTCAGCCGCACCGAGAAACCGATGCCGCACGTCGTTACCCTCGTCAGCCAGCACCCGCCGGGCGTACTCAGACACATCCATGCCAGCCGCCGCCGCCCGCTCCGCAATCACGTCGTACTCGTCCTGATCCACACGGACGTTGATCTGCTTCTTCCCCATACCCATCAGCGTAGCTGCCCGTACGCGCCGCTACAGCCGATTCAACTCATCCCTGTAACGGCGACGTTCAGCGCCGAGCTCCGGTGTGGCGTCCTTCGTGGGGGCACCCTTTGGACTACCCCTGGGAGTGCGGGGAGCACACACACGTCAGCGTTCCGATCGTCGTCGTGGGCGGACCATCCCCGCGGGCGCGGGGAGCACTCGGTCGAGCAGCCGGAGGTGACCGTCCCGCAGGGACTATCCCCGCGGGCGCGGGGAGCACTAGCCGAGGCGCTTCTGCCAGCGGGCGTAGGCGGGACCATCCTCGCGGGCGCGGGGAGCACCTGGTCAGCGCGTCGAGCTGCGAGCCCAGATTGGGATCATCCCCGCGGGCGCGGGGAGCACCGGGTCGAGGTCAGTTCCTCGCGGAGCTCCTTCGGACCATCCCCGCGGGCGCGGGGAGCACCCGGATCGGACGTTGATCGTGCGGCCTCCGGTGGGACCATCCCCGCTGGCGCGGGGAGCACTCGCTGGAAGGGGGCAGGCTCATGCCCGCTCTGGGGCCATCCCCGCGGACGCGGGGAGCACGCGTGACCGATACCCCTGAAGTTGATGTTGATGGGACCATCCATCCCTGCTGGCGCGCGGGAGCACTTGTCGTCCGGTATAGCCGTGGTTTCGACCCCGGGACCATCCCCGCGGGCGCGGGGAGCACGAGTAGCTGCACCTGCGTGTACGGGACGTGGGAGGACCATCCCCGCGGGCGCGGGGAGCACTGACGCGGGTCATCACCCACGGGGCTCATGTAGGGACCATCCCCGCGGGCGCGGGGAGCACGTCAGCCAGATCGTGGCCCCGTCCGCCGTGACGGGACCATCCCCGCAGGCGCGGGGAGCACACCTCAGTGCCGCCGGGGCAGTGAATCGGGCTGGGACCATCCCCGCAGGCGCGGGGAGCACGCACCGGCGACCATGCCCGGCCACGACTTCCGGGGACCATCCCCGCAGGCGCGGGGAGCACATAGTTGAAGAGACCGGCGGAGGCGGCGTGGGGGGACCATCCCCGCAGGCGCGGGGAGCACGACCTGGACGCCGACAACTGCCTGAAGATGGTGGGACCATCCCCGCAGGCGCGGGGAGCACGCCGCGCAGTAGTTCTGGTTGAGGTTGGACTGGGGACCATCCCCGCAGGCGCGGGGAGCACGATGCTCTTTACGATGCCCAGCCGGACGAGCAGGGACCATCCCCGCAGGCGCGGGGAGCACGTCCGCGAGCTCACGCAGCGCAGGTACGGGGAGGGACCATCCCCGCAGGCGCGGGGAGCACGCCAAGAACAACTTCCTGCTCCAGACCCTGACGGGACCATCCCCGCAGGCGCGGGGAGCACAGCTTCACCTACACCGTGGAGTTCACGCCCCGGGGACCATCCCCGCAGGCGCGGGGAGCACCAGGCGCTGATGCAGTCCGCCCCGAACGGGGTGGGACCATCCCCGCAGGCGCGGGGAGCACACCTTGGACCACAGGCTGTCGCCCGAGGCGATGGGACCATCCCCGCAGGCGCGAGGAGCACGTTCGTCGCCAGGTCCTCGAGGATCTCGGCGAGGGACCATCCCCGCAGGCGCGGGGAGCACGGCCAGTCCGCATCGCCCTGCGTGCGCGAGGAGGGACCATCCCCGCAGGCGCGGGGAGCACCGGTAGCCGTCCCCGGCCGTCATGCCCCACGCGGGACCATCCCCGCAGGCGCGGGGAGCACCCACCAAGAAGGACGCCAAGGAGCTCAACCGCGGGACCATCCCCGCAGGCGCGGGGAGCACTCCGGCACCTGGAGCATGTTCAGCAGGATCTCGGGACCATCCCCGCAGGCGCGGGGAGCACCCGCGGGCGTGGAGTCCGCGCTGGATCGCCTCGGGACCATCCCCGCAGGCGTGGGGAGCACATTCAGGGTCCGGCGAGCCTGTACCAGGGCGCGGGACCATCCCCGCAGGCGCGGGGAGCACTCCCCGTGTTGCGAGGGGCGATCCACGCGTCACGGGACCATCCCCGCAGGCGCGGGGAGCACGACCTGAAGCTGCCGGCGGAGTACGGCGACCAGGGACCATCCCCGCAGGCGCGGGGAGCACGCGGCCACCGCGCAGCCGACGATGGCCGACCAGGGACCATCCCCGCAGGCGCGGGGAGCACATGGCGTGGACGGAGCCGACGGAGCCGCGGTAGGGACCATCCCCGCAGGCGCGGGGAGCACCTGCGCGAACTGGAGACCAGCGCGGTCGGCGAGGGACCATCCCCGCAGGCGCGGGGAGCACCTGGCGGGACGAGCTGACCGGACTCCAGCTCATGGACCATCCCCGCAGGCGCGGGGAGCACGCCGGGCGGGTGATGACCGTCCGGCCGATCGCGGGACCATCCCCGCAGGCGCGGGGAGCACGCCGTGAGCGCGCTGCCGCCCGCCACGACCCAGGGACCATCCCCGCAGGCGCGGGGAGCACGACGACTCCTGGTTCATCCGCCTGAGCGTCGTGGGACCATCCCCGCAGGCGCGGGGAGCACGCCGTCATCGCCGAGGGCTCCCTGGTCGACCTGGGACCATCCCCGCAGGCGCGGGGAGCACTCTTCGTGACCTGGGGAGTTAGTGCTGGGCTTGGCCTCTATTAGCCAGTTTCACTGATCGCGGCAATTCGCCATGAAAGCGCATAAGTAAGGTCATCGGCCGTACCGTCGTCGCTTGGATGCGTTGCTCCAGCCTTTCCGTGGGGCAGTCGTAGCATCTGCGGAGCTTTGGGCGCTGGGGCGACGGATCAGGGTGAGTCCTTCTTGGTCGACCGGGTGCCAGGCGTGGTCGTGGGTGCGGAAGGTGAAGCCCTGTTCGTTGTTCGTTGTGTGGGCAAGGAGGGCCCGGCCTTGGCCGGCGTACTGCTGAACCTCAGTCCAGAGCAGGTCGCGGATGCGTGCCGACGGGTTGCCGATGAAGACGCCTGCGGATATCTCGAGGAGCCACCGGGTGAGGAAGCCCCTCAGGCCGGGCGGGCAGTTGGTGAGGACGATGACGGTCACCAGCTGATGTCCGAGTCGCTGTAGGTGTCGTTCTGGTCGGTTCCTCCGCCGTAGTTGCGGCCCGCGGGGACGGTGTGACCGCCGTCGCTGTGGAGGGTGACGGCATCGTGGTCGCCGTTCATCGCCTCGGGCGAGGCTGCCTCTGGCAGTAGGAGGCGTTTGATGTCGTTGACGCAGCGGTCGAGCAGGGATGTTTCGTTGATGCGGTCCCGTAGTGCACGACGGGTGCGCGGGCCGATGTCTTCTTCGTCTTCGGCGGCGATGTCGAAGGCGAGTGGGATGCCGATCTCGGTCTTGTACAGGTCGGCGATGTCGAGGACGAATGAGAGTTCGTGGCCCGAGTGGACGAATCCGAGGGCGGGGCTGCAGCCGAGGGAGGCGACGACTGCGTGGGCGATGCCGTACATGCACTGGGCGGCGGCGGTGATGGCCTGGTTGACCGGGTCACCGCCGGTGAAGTCACCAGGGGTGTAACGGCGGCCGCGCCAGGGGACGCCGGTGCGGGCGGACTGGGCCCGGTAGCAGTCTTTGACGCGGGTGCCTTCGCGACCGAGGAGTTCCTTGCGGGACAGGCCGGCGGGGTCCTCGTCGGGGAAGCGCAGCCGGTACATGGCGCGGGCGACGGCGAGGCGGCTGCGCATGTTGGCCCACTGCACGGCTTGTGCTTCGGCCAGGGCGGAAGAGCGGGTCAAGGCGCGGCCGCCGGCGTAGTAGCGCACTCCTTGCTCGCCTACCCAGCAGACGGCGGCGCCGGTTTCGCCGAGGACGCTCATCGCCTGGTGGGTGATGCGGGTGCCGGGTCCGAGGAGGAGGGTGCTGATGGTCGCTGACGGGATGTGGGTGGTGCCGTCGGCGTCCTCGGCGGTGATGGCGTTGGCGTCGCGGTGGACGGTGCAGCGCTCGAGGTAGATGAACGAGAGCCGTTCGCCGGTGCGGGTGAGGTGGCGCGGGGTGAGCGCGGGGCGCCGGGAGACTGTGGTCACCGGTTCACCCGGCCGGGGCGAGCGGTGCCAGGGTGAGCAGGCCGCAGCCGTAGGCCTTGGCCTTGCCGATCCCTTGGGTCAGGGCGCGGCGCAGTAGTTGTGGGTCGGTGACTTCGAGGCGGCCGTCGAAGGTGACGGTGATGAGGCTGACGGGTGCTCGGCGGCCTGTCTGGGTGCTGGGGTGTTTGGCGAAGGCGAGGTTGCGTTTGTCGCGGACGGTCAGTTCGTACCGGTCGCCGTGGTGGGGTTGTCGGGTGTGGGTGGTGCCGCTGGGGAGCAGCCTGTTGCCGTCTGCTTTTTCCAGGATGCGGAAGCCGCAGGTTTCCTGGCGTTTGAGGAGCCAGCCCATCTGGTGTGTCGGGGTGAGGTGTGCGGTGCGTTTGGTGGGTTCGTCGTCTTTTCTGCGGGCGTGGTGGACGGGGTTGGCGGTGAGGCGGAAGGCCCATCGGTCTGCGGTGGTGAGCCGGTCGAGGAGCGGGCCGTAGGGGCGGCTTTGCCACCCGGGTGCGGTGGGGTCGGCGGCGGCCGGCCAGCCGGCCTGTTCGACGAGGTGGGTGAGGTCGGGCCGGTCGGGGCTGACGATGTACAGCATGACTTCGGCGCGAGTGGTGTGGTCCAGGCGCCACAGCACGCGGGGGCCGTCTGCGGGGGGTGTGTCGGTGGGCAGCATTGTGGGGAAGGACGACATGACGGCTGCGTGCATGGCCTGGGGTGAGGACAGCAGGCGGCGGGCGCCGGTGCGTGCGGTGTTCACGCGGAAGCGGGTGAGGTACATCAGGCGCTCTCTTCGTCCAGGGCGTCGAAGGGGTCGTGGCGCGGCAGGTGCCGGGCGGACGGGTTGAGGATGCGGACGCTGCTGGTGACACGGGTGCGCCAGGTGTGGCGTCGGTGTTCGGCGGCGAAGCTGAGCGGCTGGTCGCGCAGGGTGTCGGCGGCTGCGTGCTGGTCGGGTTGTGCCTCGCGCAGCACGGTCAGTTCGACGTGGTCCTGGTCGCGGTGGTGCCTGCGGTACCAGGGGGAGGCCTGCCAGGGTTCCGCGCGCAGTGCGTCGAGCAGGCCGCCGTGGTGGTGGAGGCCGAGTTCGACGGGGAGGGCTGGCGGGCAGGAGCGGCGGCCGAGGAACGGTGGATATACCGGTGCGCGCAGCGCTGCGTTCAGTTCGGTGAGCAGCGTCGGGTCGCCTTCGAGGGCGGCGACGAAGACGGCGTCGGCGAGGTAGAAGCGTTCGGAGAGCGGCATGGATTTGCCGGTGACTCCGTGGTGGGCGGTGTGGAAGTCGCGTACGCGGGTGCCGGGCTGGTCGATGCGGACGCCGAAGTGCAGGGCGGCCAGCGGTGCCAGTGCGGTGTCGTCGCCGCGTTGGATGCCGGCGGCGGCGGCGAGCAGGCCGATGACGCCGCTCTTGGTAGGGGCGGACTCGGTGGTGCGGCGGGTGAAGCGGGCCGAGGCCCCCCAGGACTGCAGGGGGCCCGCGAGCCGGAGGGTCAGCACGCTCATGCGGGCTTCTCCAGGCGTTCGGCGACGGCCTGGCCGACGGCGGTGACGAGGTCGTGGACGGTGGGCGACTCGGTGCCGAGCTCTGCGAGCTTGTGGGTGTTGGGTCCGACGCGCAGCACCCAGGTGAGGGTGGAGGTCTCGTCGCCGTAGGCGCGTTCGATGTCGGGGATGTACTCGGCCAGGCGCTCGCATGCTTCGCGGACGTAGCCGCCCGTCTCGCCGCGCACCGGGTCCTCGTAGGCGGCGACGAAGCTGACGGGCCGGGTGGTGCGGAGCTTGACGATCACGGCGTCGGGCAGGGTGTGGTTGCCGAAGGTGTTGATCTTGCCGGTGGGCAGGGAGGCGATGAAGCCGTGGACGAAGGCTTCGACGGCCCGGCGGACCGGGTCGGTGCCCGGCTCGTTCTCGCGCAGTCCGTGTCCGAGGTTGGCGGCGAGCTGGTGCACGCCGAGGGCGGCGTAGCGGTAGAGGGTGGCCGAGTTGAAGTCGACGGTGCCGATCATGCCGGCTCCGGTCTCCTCCTCGGCGTTCTCGTCGTCGACGGCGGTGTAGTAGTCGGACTCGTTCTCCACGCGGTGGACGCTGAGGGCGTGGGCGACCTGGACGGCGGCGTCGACGTTGATGTCGGCGGCGTCGGCGACCATGCGGCCGAACAGGGCGATGTCGACGGAGTGCTGGGTGTCGGCGAGCTGCTTGGCCTTGTCCTTGTTCTTCTTGTCCTTCAGGTGCGCCGTGATGTCGGCGGCGCCGTCGACGGCGAGGCGGGCGAGCCCGTCGAGTTGGCGGCTGCTGAGGAACACCAGGTACTTGGACTGGGGGGCCGGCTCCGGCTCACCGTCCTTGGCGGCGCTCGTCTTGCGCTTGGGCACCTCGGTCTTCAGTCCGGTGGCCTTCACCGTCTCGTCCGCGAGGCGCAGGGCGGTCTCACCCGTGAGCGAGGGGTCGAGGCTGGTGATCCGGGCGGCGACCGCCTCCACGATCTTCTTGGTCCGCACGCCGAGCTCACTGGGGTCGAGCAGGTGCTCGTCCTTGAAGTAGGTGCGGGTGGCCCGCTTCCACGCCTGGCTGGAGACGCGGGCGCGCGGCACTCCCCCGTACACGGCGGTCTTCGGGGCGCCGGTGTCGTCGCGGTTGAGGTTGCTGGGCGGGACGGTCTGCAGGGCGTGCACGTCGAGGAAGATGCGGTTCACGAGGCGTCCTTGTCGGTGTCCGTGGTGGCGGTGGTGTCCGTGCTGGCGCGGCCGGCGGCAGCATCAGGGCGGCTGGCGGGCCTGTCGTGCCAGGCGTGGAAGGAGCGGCCCCACTCCCTGCGGACGGTGTCCGCACCGCCGGGCCGCTGCCAGGTGTAGAGCTGTCCGGCCAGCAGCGCGTGGTCGAGTTCCATGTCGTCGCGGCGCAGCAGGACGACGATGTCGCGCAGCCGCTGGGCGCAGGTGGTCAGTTCGGCGGCGGTGCCGGCGCGGACCAGGCGTTTGTGGACGGGGGTGTCGATCTCGCCGGGTTTCATCATCCGGCGCACCGCGGCGCCCAGGCCCCGGCGGCGGTCCGGCCGGTCGGCCTGGTACATGCCGGTGCGGCGGGACTGCTGGTGCAGTGCGTAGAGGGTGAGGGCGACGTGCAGGGCGTCCTCGGCCCTGGCCAGCTCCTGTTCGCTCAGCGGCCGGGCGCCGTCGGGGGTGTCGTGCAGGGGGCCGGTGTCGATCAAGGCCCACAGGTCGGGCAGCTGGCCGGCCTGGCGTCCGGCGCCGCGCCGGAGCCGGGCGAGGGAGGCGACCGCGTGTGACTGATCGGCGAGGTAGCCCCGCTGCAGGGCGGTGAGGTGGGCGGCGGCGAGCCGGGTCACCCGTTCGCGGGCGGTGACAGTGGCGGGTGCGGAATCGGTGGTCATGCGGGTGCCTTCGCGGTGGTGGGTGCCGGGCTTGCGTCCGTCTCATGCGGCAGGTCATGAAGGCCGGGGCGTCCCAGGCCTTTGTGCAGGGCGGCGCGGAACCACTTGCCGGAGAGGGAGGAGTTGAGCCACTCGGTGCCGTTCTTGAGCTGGACGGTCCGGCCCTGCCAGGCCGCGTTCCCGGCCGCGGCCATCAGCTGGTCGCCGGTGCGGCCGGCGATGGCGTACACCTGCTGCTGCCAGACGGTGCGCTGCGCGTAGGGGTCGTCGGTGTCGGCGAGATGGGCCAGCCAGGTGCGGTAGGGGGCCTCGAGGAGGCCGTAGGCGAGATCGCGTGCGGTGGAGCGGGGCCCCTCCGTTTCCGTGCCGGCCGCGCGCGCCAGGTTCGTGGCGAGGTCACCGAGAGCGTTGACCGCGAGGTCGGCGTCACCGACGGCGGCGACGGCCTGCTCGGCATAGCGCCGGTCCTGCTCATGCAGCAGGACGACGGCCATGGCCACGTGGTCATCGACGATCTCATCGATGACGGACTGCTGCGTGCCGTAGCGCGCGCCGACGATCCGGGCCCGGATCAGAAAGCCCGGGTCCAGCTCGCCTTCCGTCACCAGGCAGGCCACCCACTCCAGGATTCCCGGCCGCAGGTAGTCGGCAGGCTCCGAGCCCTGGGCAGTTGCGGCTTGGTCGGCGACCAGGGCGCCGATCCCGCGCCAGGCGGACCGCTCGGGCGCGTGCTCGCGCGGCAGGTAGACGGGAGTCGTCTTCAGCTTCTTCTCCTGGGCCCGGCTGCGCCGCCAGGCGGTCATCGGCTCCCGGTGCTGACGGTCCCGCGGGCCCAGCGGGTCGCCGTAGCCGAGGACGACGCCGTACACGCCCAAGGCGTCGAAGTGCAGGCGCAGGCGCCGCGTCTGCCAGGTGTACAGGTCGCGTACTCCGGTGGGGGCGCGTTCCGTGCCGCCCGGCCCGCAGGGCTGCCTGCGCCATGCCGGGGCGTCACTGTCGTCGATCTGCAGGTTGGCGGTGTCGGCGGCCACCAGGTTCAGCAGCAGCGTCTCGCGCAGGGTGCGGCCCTCGACAAAGACGCCTCCGAGGTTGCCGGCCCAGCCGACCCCGAGCGGGTAGACCTTGCCTCCCTTGGCACGCGGGTCGCCCTCCACGCCGGTCTTGATGCCGGAGGTGTCATAGGCGTGCGCGTGCACGACCCAGCGGGCCGCCTCCGGGAAGGTCAGCCGCTCGACGGTAGGCATCCGGGCGGTGAAGAACGGCTCACCGTTGGGGACGTCGGCCACGATCCGGTTGAGGGAGAACACCTCCTCCTGCGCGGTGCGCAGGCCCGCGGTCTGGAAGAACGGCATCTGGGGATGCAGCAGGTCGAACCGTTCCCGGTGCTTGTCCAGATACGGCCGCACCGGCGCGAAGCAGGTCTCTTCGTCCCACAACTGCGCCCAGTCGTCGGTGTCCTTGGGCCCGTCGAGCGCGTCGTGCGCGACAGCAAGCAGCAGCCGTACCAGGGCGAACTCCTGGGTGGGCAGGTCACCGGTGATGCGCCGCAGGCCGTGCGCCTGCTCGAACACCTCACCCAGGGACAACTCCGCCTGGCTGCCGTCCAGTCGGAGGACGGGAATCCACGGCTGGGCGGTCAGGTCGAACGACAGCACACCACTACCGCTGATGTTCTCGGATTCAGGCACGGGTCACCTCAAGACCGTCACTCGGGCTGTACCGGAGGGTGAAGCCTGCCAGCCGGGTCTGACAGTCCTCATCGAGCGGCAGGATCAGCTGGCCCGCGAGCCAGTGACTGTCCTTCACCTGCCAGGCCGGGATGTGCAGTTCCTCGAGTTCGTCGATGGCCCGGTCCATCACGTCGGCGTAGCTGAACTGGATCGGCAGCCGCAGCCCGCAACTGGCCGCGGTGCGGGCGGCGAGCGCGGTCGGCACCTGGTCCGTGGGCAGGGGCAGACCTGCCAGCGCGCGGCCCTTGCGGTCCGGCTGGAGCCACGGCAGCGTCGCCAGGGTGCCGTCGGCGCGGCGCTGCACGACCACGACCTCCAGGCTCTCGCGGCTGTCGCGTACCTGGGCACGCCCCTGGCGGGTGTCGTCCGCGTCACCGACACCTGCGGCGACCCAGCCGAACAGCGGCCGGCCGGGGCGGGCCGCGGTATCCAGCCGGAACGTCGCGGCCCGCTCGGCCTGTTCCGCGCGGTGCTTCTCATGACGGGCCCGGGCGTCCTCGAGCGCCTGCGTCCAGCCGGGCGGGATGTCCAGCGTGTCGGTGTAGGCGCGCTGCACCAGGGGGCTGATGTCGGCGGGCAGCCGCACCGGGCGCCGCGGGCCGCCGTCGAGGTACTCCAGCAGAGCGGCCGCCGAACGCAGCAGCGCATACGCCCCGTACACGGCGATCGAGCCGGCCACGGGCCGGGGCACGGGGGCGTTCCAGTCGACGCCGGTGAGCAGGCAGCGTGCCTGGCGCAGTCGCTCGGGGCGGTCGGTCTGCTCCTGTCCTCCGCGCAGGTGGCGGTGCAGGCGCCCCATGCGCTGCAGCAGGAGGTCGACGGGGGCGAGGTCGGTGACGAGCAGGTCGAAGTCGACGTCCAGGGACTGCTCGGCGACCTGGCTGGCGACGACGATATGCGCCCCTGCCGGCCGGTCGGACTTGCCCGGCGGTCCGAAGCGGTTCAACAGGGAGGCGTCCTTCGCGGCGCGGTCGACGTCGACGAAGCACGAGTGGGCGACGGTGACGTTCGCCGCCCCGAACCGCTCGCGCAGCACCGCCGCTGCTTCAAGGACACGGCGTACGGTGTTGCGCACGACCAGGACGCAGCCGCCCTGGGCGAGTTCCGTCTGAAGCCGGTCGGCCAGGACGTCCACGTCGTCGGCGAGCCGCTCCAGCTCGACGCTCGTGCCGCGGGCCGAAGCGGCAGGGCGCCGCATGAGCGGTGAGCCGCCGGGCGGGAGGGCCGTCAACAGCGGATAGTCACGCCCCTGGCCGACAGCATCGAAGGCATCCGCGGCCGCAGCAGCGGCGTCCTTGCCCGCGTACGCCTCGGCGAGCTCCCTGCGCCGGCCGGCGGGCAGCGTCGCCGACAGCACCACCACCGGCACCCGGTACGCACCCAGCCAGGACAGCACCCGGTCGAGATAGACGCTCATGTAGGTGTCGTAGGCGTGGGCCTCGTCGATGACGACGACCTTGCCGGCGAGCGCCAGGTGACGCATCGCCAGGTGCCGGCTCTTGAGCCCGGCGAACAGCAACTGATCGACCGTGCCCGCGACGAACGACGACAGCATGGCCTTCTTCCGCCCCCGCAGCCAGGCGTGAGCAACGAGCTCGGCCCCGGCGACACGGTCACGGCTCGACGGCCGCCACAGCTCAGCACCGCTGTCGGGGCCGTCCACGTCGACCGCGGCGATCCGCCGGCTCCCCTCGCCCAGGAGCCCTGCGAAGTCCTCGTTGAGAGCGGCCTTGGAATGGGCCAGCAGCACCGAGTAGCGCGTCCCCGGCGGGGACGGCAAACGGTCGAGCCAGCGCCGTAGGCGGGGAAACATCGCGTTTCCGGTGGCCATCGTCGGCAGGGCGAAGAACACGCCGCCCGCCCCGGAGCGGGCGGCGAGGATCTCAGCGGCGGCGAGCGCGGCCTCGGTCTTCCCCTCCCCCATCGGCGCCTCGATCACCATCAGCCCCGGCGCGTCCATCTCCCGCGCCAGTTCGACAGCCGCTTCCTGCACCGGCCGGGCCTTCGCGCCCGGCGGAAGGTCGAACCGGGACGCGAACAACTCATGCACGTCCGCGGCCGGCTCCTCGGCCCGCCACGGGCCCGGCAGGTCCAGCCCCGCCCAGGCGGCCGCGATGCGCTCCGACCCCGTACGGGGCACGTCCTCGGGGAAGTAGGGGAAGAGATCGGGATTGCTGGCGATCCAGTCGCTGACGATGACCAGGGCGGACAGCAGCACCTGCACCGGCTGCGCAAGCTTCACCGTCCTCCAGGCAGCCAGATGCTCACCGACGCCGAACTCCGCCGCACACGCGTCCAGCAGCTCCTCCTGCACCCGCTGCCACACCGCCCGGCCCGGCCCGTGCGCGCCCAGCAGACCAGGATGACGGTCAAGCGCCTGGATCTGACCGTGCTCGGGCGGCACCCCGTGATGCCCGCCCACCGCCACCGTGAACTGCCCGGCCTGCTTCACCGTCCAGCCATGACGCTCCTGAAGCCACTGACCCAACAGCACCTGCCCGGCCAGCCCGTGCGGCGCGAGCCTGCGGTCCGCGCCCATCGCCTCCCGCGAGCGCATCTCCAACCCGTGCCCCCGCATGGCCTGCGCCAACTGCTCCACCTGACAAGCGAACGCAGGCGTCGCCTTCCCGACGTCATGCACCCCCGCCAGCCACACCACCAACCGGCGAGCAGCCACCTGCCCACCCGGCAGCGAACCAGCGATCAGCCCCCGCACCGACAACGGCAGCCACTCGTCCCACAACCGCCCCGCCACAGCCGCACTGTCTTCCATGTGCTGCCACAACGGCAGCCACCGCTCCCCCTCACGGTCATGCTTCGCCCACACACACGCCGCCGGCGCACTTAAGCAGGCCCGCAACCCCGAACCGGCCACCCTCTCCCCAGTCATGCCAGATGCATACAGGATGTAGATGACACGTGAAGCCAGTACGGAGAAAATGAGAAGGATCAACCACCAGCACCGACCAATCAGCAGACCTCGGCCCCAACAACGCGACCACGTATAGGCTTTGAGTAGAAGATGGGGCGTAATGCACCCTTTGCCGGGATCGGCGAAACTTGCTGAAACCGCCGTTCCGACCGGATGAAACCGCAGGCCACGCAGCCTGCTCCCCGCGCCTGCGGGGATGGTCCCAGATCACCTTCACCGAAGCAGCCGAGCAGGCGCTGCTCCCCGCGCCTGCGGGGATGGTCCCGCCACCTTCGCGGACGTCGCCGGCATGACGTTCTGCTCCCCGCGCCTGCGGGGATGGTCCTTACGGACCGTGTCCCCCACGTCTGTCGGGTCACTGCTCCCCGCGCCTGCGGGGATGGTCCCCCTTCGGGGTCTTGGGGGCGTCCGGCGGCGTCCTGCTCCCCGCGCCTGCGGGGATGGTCCCCGCTGCAGCAGGTTCGGGGCGATCAGGTTGTGCTGCTCCCCGCGCCTGCGGGGATGGTCCCGGGCCCACCGCCACCGTCACCGTCGCCAACCACTGCTCCCCGCGCCTGCGGGGATGGTCCCGCGCTCGGCCAGTGGGAGATCGACCTGCTGCCCTGCTCCCCGCGCCTGCGGGGATGGTCCCGAACCGACAACGTCCACCAGGTCCGGGTCAAGCTGCTCCCCGCGCCTGCGGGGATGGTCCCGGCTGGTTCGAGGACCACCCGCGGGAGTCGTACTGCTCCCCGCGCCTGCGGGGATGGTCCCCTGGGCGACCAGGTCGACGATATGGTCTCCGGCTGCTCCCCGCGCCCGCGGGGATGGTCCCATAACGGGGCTCACTCTCCAGGGAAGCAGCTTCTGCTCCCCGCGCCCGCGGGGATGGTCCCTTCTCGGTCAGTTGCAGGCGGTGTGCACGTCCCTGCTCCCCGCGCCCGCGGGGATGGTCCCTCCCGGCGGGTGGCGTTCCCGTACTTCGTGAGCTGCTCCCCGCGCCCGCGGGGATGGTCCCTACGCGAGTCAACTCACCGGCCTGTTCCCGACCTGCTCCCCGCGCCCGCGGGGATGGTCCCCAGCGCGAGCCCGGAGAGCAGTCCCTGGCCAACTGCTCCCCGCGCCCGCGGGGATGGTCCCAGCACCAACCTGCCGTCCGCTGCTCGGCCGACCTGCTCCCCACGCCCGCGGGGATGGTCCCCACTCTTCGAAGTCGTCCGCGTCGATGTCGTTCTGCTCCCCGCGCCCGCGGGGATGGTCCCTGCACGGGCAGGTGCAGGATGTAGGAGAAGCTCTGCTCCCC
>NZ_JAJSZC010000058.1:13744-39837 GCF_036815105.1 Streptomyces sp. IBSBF 3136 | reverse complement strand
CGAGGGCGTGCCCCTGAGCGGCTTCCGCTCCCCGCGCCTGCGGGGATGGTCCCTGCACGGGCAGGTGCAGGATGTAGGAGAAGCTCTGCTCCCCGCGTCCGCGGGGATGGTCCCCTGATGCGCGGCATCGTCACCGTCTTTGACGACTGCTCCCCGCGCCCGCGGGGATGGTCCCTCACTGACCTTGAGCTTGAGGCCCGAGACGTTCTGCTCCCCCGCGCCCGCGGGGATGATCCCTTCGACCGCGAGGGCGTGCCCCTGAGCGGCTTCCGCTCCCCGCGCCTGCGGGGATGGTCCCTGGTCCGGCACCGCGACCGGCCACGTGCTCAACTGCTCCCCGCGCCTGCGGGGATGGTCCCGTGGTCTTGTCGGCGCCGAAGTTGTAGTCCGTCTGCTCCCCGCGCCCGCGGGGCTGGTCCCCAGGTCCTCATCGGCGACCACCGTAGGTCCTCTGCTCGCCGCACCTGCGGGGATGATCCCGTCATCTGCACTGGCATGACGTGAGCCGTCTGCTGCTCCCCGGACCCCGGGGATGGTCCCGCCATGGCCTGGCCGACCTTGTTGTCAGACCACTGCTCCCCGCGCCTGCGGGGATGGTCCCGAGATTGGGTGCGTCGGGCTCTGGCAAATCAAATGCTCCCCGCGCCCGCGGGGATGGTCCCAGGACGTCGTCGATGTCGACCTCGCCGCGAACCTGCTCCCCGCACGCGGGGATGGTCCCGGCTCGCCGCAGTCCGCGCAGCGGATCGTGAGCTGCTCCCCGCCCCCGCGGGGATGATCCCTCGACCGGCTCAGTCAGATAGGTGTTCGCGCCATCAACGCCTTCCGGCGACGGTCCCGAGAGCCCGCAGCCTCATCGAGACCGGCCCATATCTGCGTCCCAGTGGATTGTTGACCGGACGCGAACAAGTGCACCAGCGGCTGTGAGCAGCGAACGATTCTCCTTAAGGGACCTGGCCGAGCCAGATCAGGTCGAGGACGTACAGACGCCCGGCTGGTCGGTTGATCCAGTACACGGCGGTGAGCTGGCCGACCGAGGCGGAGCGGACGTCTTCGCCTTCGGGGTCGCGGCTGTCGAACGGCGGGAAGGCCCACGGGTCCCGGCCGGCGATGTCGAGCACGTCGCGCACGATTTGCCGCGCGTGGTCGGGCAGTGCGGTCAGGACGTCCTGAGCTTTAGGGGAAAGGCGTGCGGTGAATGCGTCACTCACGTGCGAGTCCCGAGGACGTCCTGGGCGTCTATGCCGTCGGAGTCGTCCATGCCGCCGTCCGAGAACGCGGTCACGGCCGGCAGGGCGGCAAGACGGGCCGTCCAAGCGGCGACCACCGTGTGGAGGGGGGCAAGGCTGTAGCTGTGCCGAACGTCGTCCAGGGCGGCCGCCCAGTCACGTTCGAAAGCCGGCACCCAGCTCTCCGCCCGGCTGCTGGCACGGAGTTCGGCGAGCAGCTGCTTGGCCGCAGTGGGCGCCACGGCCGACGGCGGGGCGGCGTGGTCGGGCTGGGCGCTCATGACTCCTCCAGACGTGTCAGAGCCACGGTAGCGCTGCGTGCGCTGGGCCGGGAGGCGCTGAGGACATCAGCGCGCAGTCCCCGCCGACACGCCCCAAGGCCCCATCACAGCTCCGGCCACGGCAAGTCACAGCGACGGCTGGCGTCCTCAGCCCAGAAGCCGGCGTACGGCACGGCGCAGGGCTAGTACGCGCACGAGGCTGGGGAGGACGTAGGCACCATGGACGGGCGCAGCGATGAGGACGAACGCGGTGACGGGGCCCGTCCAGCAGGAGAGGAGCAGCGCGGTGCCGACGAGGAGCAGCAGTCCGATGGTGATGGCTAAGGTCTGCTCACCATCCTGGGCCTGCTCGTGCGTCTCGTCCCGTGAGTGTTGGTGATCAAGGGGTGCACGATGGTGTCAGGGGTGCTTGTAGCCGGTGGCGAGGTGGTCGTCGGCTACCCATCCGCGGCGCCCGGTGCGGGGCCCGGACTCGACCACGCCGTATGCCCACCACATGTCCGTGGTTGTGGCGCCCCAGCACTCGGCGTAGAAGTCGGTGTTCTTCGCTAGCACGGCCAGGGAGCGGTGGCCGGTGCCGCGCCCGGTGCGCAGGTGGACGGCCGCGGTGGTGTGCAGCTGCGCGGACGCCCCGTCGGTGTTGCAGGCTTTCGGCCCGGCGACCGCTGTGTGCGCCTGCGGGCCGGGGCCGGCTGCGAGGGTGGCGAGGACGGCAGCTGTGGCGGCCGCCGCGATGAGGAGACGTCGGATCATGCCGGACCAACTGGAGGCCAGGCGGTAGTCGTCACGGCCAGCCGGGCAAGATCACCCATGCGGGGTTCTGGTGGTCAGGCCCGGGTCGTCGACGTAGGTGAGGACTGCTCTTGGATTTAGCCCGCTGGGGCTCGCAGTGCAGAGGGTGCGCCGGAGACCACGTTAGACCTCGACGTAGGCAGCGCCGACTGGACTGCGCACGTGGGTGGAGCAGCAGTCCTGGAAGTCGAAGCATCAGATGGCATGTGGTGAGTGAGAGCACCCGGATGTGGCCTCGCTGCTGCACCTTCACATCGAAGCCCAGCACGGCATCACCTGAATCGAGCTCAGCCACAGAACGGAAGTCCAGACGGAGAGGTAGCTGACCGTGCACGTGCGGAGAGCGTGCTCAGGTAACTCCCAGATCAGCCCTGCTTGTAAGTGCTTGTTCGTCGACGGGATCAGCCCCCCGAGACGCAGAGCCGTTGGTGCGGACCACGACCTGCACATGACCACAAGCTGCACGCGAAGCCGCGTCAGCCACAGACGTAGTGACGCCAGCTCAGTGACTACGGCTAAAGGTTTCACATCGGTATAAGAGGGCGCCGAGCGTGAACACTGATTGACCTGGGGAAACGAGCCTACGCGGCCGATCTGGTGGTCTGTTCGGGACGACTTTGAGGACGGCTGCGGCCGACTCGAGGATCGGTTCGACCCGATTCTGAGATCGTCCTGCATGAACGAAAAGTACATGTTGCTTGCCTGTGAGGCTTCCTGACCGCTTGCCGACACTGGGATCCGAGTGGATGCGACACGACCGAGGGCGCGGAATGCATTGACCAATCGGCCATGTACGTTAGGTTCATCTCAACCGATCTCACGGTCGGCTCACCTGCACAGATCAGCAATGCCCTGGCTCGGAGGGACGAACGTTGGCAGCAGCACGGCCCGTGCGGCGCATGGTAGACGAGTTCGGCAACGACGTCCCTACCGCGCCGTATGCGTATAGCGGCTGGCACGCCACCGTGGACAAGGAGAGGGTGCGCGCCATCACGCGCAAGTCCTCCGGATTCACGCCGGCCGAGAAGTTCATGGTGCTGTGGTTCATCGGTGCGTCACCTCCCGGTATGGATCCTGTCCACCGCACGGGCAAGGACATCGCTGATGAGGTCGGGATGACACCGGATGCGCTCGGGCGGATCATGAAGAAGCTGGCCAGGCACCGGTTGATCATCGAGACTGGGAAGCTGGGCCGCATCAAGCTGTACCGGATCAGTCCGTACATCGCGTTCCACGGATCTGGTCTTGAGCAGAGGGAAGCGGTGAAGGACTGGAACCCGCCGGAGATCCCAGGATGGGTCGCGCCGGGTCCGCGTGGTTGGGAGGGCCAGTGAAGGCTACCGACGGCGAGTACTACCGGGCCGTGCTGCGGCGTACGGCGGGCCTCTCGCCGAGCCAGCGTTTGATCGTCCTGCTATACGCCATGATGCCGACCGACCGGGCCGGCGCTGTTCGCATGACCGGGCAGGAGCTCGCGGCTGAGGTCGACATGACTCCTACCGTCTTCTCCCGGATGAGGCGGCAGCTGGTTGAGTCCGGCTGGCTGGAACAGTCGGATCGTTTCTCCAACATCGTGTACTTCCGCCTTACTCCCCGTGCAACGGGTGAGGAGAACATCGTCCCCATGCGCCGCGTCATGTGAGATCGCGGACCCGCTGGTTGGCCCGCTCTCGCAACATGTACCAATCGTTCATATGGAACGACCGCTCGAACGGCATACCTGAACCAGACCCTCCGGCGAGCTGTCCGACTCCCGCAACTCTCCGCTGCTCCCCGCGCCCGCGGGGATGGTCCCCGTGACCTGCACATCACGCGCAAGGCGGGCAGGCACGAGGTCCGCAACGTGATAGCCCAACCCTGCGGACAAGCCGAGCTCACCAAGCAGAGTGCCGGTATCCGGTCGCCACATAGTCGATGCTGACCCAGCCGCGGCGGCCGGTCGCCGAGCCGGACACGACCTTCCCGTACGCCCACCAGTCGTTACCGGAAACACCCCAGCATTCGGCGTAGAAGTCCGTGTTCTTCGGCAGCACCATCACCGAGCGGGAGTGCCGGGAACGGCCCGTGCGCAGGTGCACGTCATCGGTGGTGTGGAGCTGGGCGGCTACCGCCGACGTGTTGCAGGCTCGGGGCAGCGGCACGGTCGCCGAGGCGGCCGTGGCCGGGGCGGTGGTGAGGGCGGTGAGGATGGCTGCCGCGCCGGCCGCCGCGGTGAGGAGTCGTCGAATCATGCCCGGCCAACGTCGACAGAGCACGGCTACGTCACGGGGTACGCACGGAGATCACCCACTGTCCTGAGCTGTTGACGCCGCCCGCTCCAGTCGCCAAGTTGCACGCTCGCCGACTGAAGTTCTCAATCGCAGTAAGCCAGCCGCTCCGTTGCTACAGGTCAAAGTCGAGCTGTTCGACGTCGGTGAACTCCACCTCCAGGCCGTGGGCGCGGCGGCCGCCGTCGCGGAAGTAGGCCTCGCCGAGGCCTTCGGCTGTGATCGCGCGCAGCTGCTGCTCGCTGGCGCCTGCTTGCTGGGCGTCGAAGAGGCGCGCGGCGAAGGCGGGCGGCAGGGCGAGGGTGAGGTGCCGGATCCGGGCGTCGTCGGTGCTGCCAGCTGCGGCGGTGAACCCGAACCGGGCCCGGGTGTCGATCATCAGGCCGGTGGAGGTTGCTGCCTGGCGGCGGGCTTGTTCGCGGACGCGGGGCTGCCAGCGGGCGCGGACGGCGTCGGCCAGGCGCTGGGCGAGGTCGGGGCGGGGCCGGCGGATCTGGTCTTTGACGTAGCGCTCGACGGTGCGCTGGGAGACGTCGAGCAGAGCGGCTACCTGTCGGGTGCCCTTGAGCTGCCGGACCAGGTAACGCATCTGTGCGCCCGCGGACTTCGGGATGGGGCGGGTGAACGCTTTGTGCACGGCGCGGTCGAGGCCGTCGGAGACCAGACCCATGACGGGCACCTTCTTTCAAGATCGGCGGTGGAGGTTTCCTCGGGCCGATCACAGGGTCCGGAAGGGTAATTGACGCCGGAGGGGGTGATCGGCCGCGAGAGAGGCGCGCAGGGCGCCTGTGGGACCGTCGGGGCGGTTGGGGTCAGCCCATGTCCTCGAAGCGGGAGTAGTGGAGCCGTGCGGCGACGGTCAGGGTGCAGGTGGGCCCGAACCTGTTCTTCTCGATGACGAGGTCGACCTCGCCGGCCCGGGGCGAGTCCTTGTCGTCGGCGTCGGGGCGTTCGACCTTGATGACGAGGGAGGCGTCGTTTTTGATGGCCCTCGATTCGCGCATGAGGCCGTCGTCGTTGAGCTGGGAGAGGGCGATGACGTGGCAGCCGAGCTGGACGGAGAGGTTTTTCAGGCCGCGGGAGACGGAGGCGACGGCTTGCTCGCGGGTGATGGTGCGGGAGGTCTGGACCTCGACGAGTTGCAGGTAGTCCACGACGAGGAGGTCCAGGCCGTCTGCGCGGGCGCAGGCCCGGGCGGCTGAGGCGATGTCGCTCAGGGAGGCGCCGTCGGGCCGGTAGACCCGCAGCGGCAGGGTCTTGAACAGCTCTGCGCCGAGCCGCCTGATCTTCTCCCAGCCCTCAGGGGTGAGCATGCCCTGGTGGGTCATGTGGTGCAGGGGGAGGTTGCCCTCGGCGGCGGCGATCTTCTGCATGAGCTCGGTGCTGCTCATCTCCAGCGAGGAGAACATGACCCTTCCGCCGGCCTTGGCGGCGGCGACGGCAGCGCCCAGGGCGAAGGTGGACTTGCCCACGCCGGACTGCGCGGCCACCACGGTCACGTTGCCCGGCCGCATCCCCGAGGTGAGGGAGTCGAGGTCGGCGAACCCGTACGGCAGACCAATCTTGCGGCCGTTCTGGATGTCTTCTAGGTCCGCCACGAAGTCGAGGTACAGGTCATCGACCGTGGGCGGCGCCTGATGCAGGCCCGGGGTGCCCGCGACGATGGCGGTGAGCTGCTGCTCGACCAGGTCGCGGACCTCGTCCTCGTCACCGGCCTCGCTGTAGGCGAACTCCAGAATCCGCTGCGCTGATTCGATCACCGCCCGCCGGTACGCCTTCGCGCGGACGATCTCGGCGTAGTGCGAGCCGTTCGCGGCTGTGGGCGTGGCCTGTACACACGCGTGGAGGTACGAGGTGCCGCCCACGCGTGCCAGTTCACCGTTGCGGGTCAGCGCATCGGCGACCGTGACCGGGTCCACCGGCTCACCGGCCGCGCGCACCTCGCAGATCGCCCGGTGGATCGTCTGGTGCGCGGGTCGGTAGTACTCCTCCGCCAGGATGCCGGTGTCCAGGATCTCTGCGAAGTACCGGTGTGAAGCGCTGCTGGGGCTGCCGGACAGCAGCAGCGCCCCGATCACTGACTGCTCGGCGTCCAGGTCCTGCGGCGGTACCCGGGTGAACCCGGCCGGCCGGCCGCCGTCGATGTCGTGGTCAGCTTCGGGGGCGTCGTGGCGCTGACCGGGAAGGCTGGTGGACACTGAAGGTCTCCTGTCCGAGTTGAGCGTTCAGGGGATTCGCGGGCCGCTCCCCTGCACGGGAGCGGCCCGCACGCATGTGGTCAGACGGGAACCGTCATGGCGCAGTCCATGCAGCCCTTGCGGTAGCGGGCCGGGTGGTCCGGACACCGCTCCGGCCCGGCCAGGCCGTCCCGGGATCTGCAGGGACCGGCGACCACGCTGTAGCGGGCCAGATCACGGATCCGCGTCGGGACCAGCGATGAGGGCCGCTTGAACCCGGCCGGATCCCGAGTGACCTCCCGCGTCAGCAGCCCGCGGTCGACCTCGTGGATCGACGGCCAGCCCTGCCCAGCCATCGACTGCAGCAGCAGGGGCGCGTACTTCCGCGCCGAGGCAGCACCCATGTGATGCGGCGGCTGCAAATCCTGCAAGAACGACTCTGCGGCGTGGAGGTCCTTCGGGGCGAAGCTCTCCTCCGTAGCCTCCCGTTGTGACGGAAGCGGCCCCGAGGGGTCGGTGAGGGGGTAGGGGGAGGAGGTAGTTACCTCCTCCGGGGGGTGTGGGGGGTGCGAAGCGAATCGCGGGTTTCCCGCATTCTGGCTCTGACCTGGCGAATCGCGGGTTTCCAGATGGCGGGTTTTCCGCGATTCGGGTCCGGACTGCGGGTTTCCAGCATTCCGGCTCTGACCTGGAGAAACGCTGGTTTCCCGCGATCCGGGGGGCGAGGAATCGCGGGTTTCCCGCACTTCGGTCCTGACCTGCTCGGATGCCGCGATGCCCAGGTCGACGTACTGGCTGTTGTTCGCCGGGTTCCGGTAGACCCTGGTGACCCAGGTGGGGCGCTGAGTTGACTCGTCGTAGACCGAGACGCGGGCCAGGTGGCCGGCCTTCGTCAGGCGCCCGGCGATGGCGGTGTAGCGGTCCTTGCCCATCTTCCAGCCCTGGGCCTGGAGATCGCTGCGGATCGCTTCCATGGTCGAGGGCAGACGGGGATCACGGAGCAGAAGTTCCGCGAGGACGCCGAGGTCTTCTGGCTGCAGTCCTGGCGTGCGTACAAGCTCGCGCCGCAGGATGACCTCTTCTGGTGGCTCCCATCCGCGCTCGAACTGAGTGGCGCCGAAGTCGTCGGAGCCGGTCTGGTGGTGCAAGGGGTACATCTCCCCAGGTAGGGGAGCCGCGACCAGCAAATGTGACCTACAAGGGCCCCGGAGTAGTGGCGTTGCGCAATCTATTGCGCATACTCTGGGTATAGGTGACTGCGCGGACCCAAGGGTCCACGGGCATCACCCCGGCGAGGTCACCTCACCGGACACGACTCGAAGCTTTGACAGGGCGACTGAGTCGGACTTGGAAGCGGCTCCTGTTGTGGCGACAGGGGCCGCTTCGCATTTACGGGGGTTGGGTCGGGCGACACACCATCAGCTGGCCTCCGCGAACTGAAATCCGTCGGCGGCACCAGGATGCTTGGCAGCCCACCCTCTGAGCAGACGGACGTATGCCTCCAGGTGCCGGCGGCGGGGCTTTGCCGCTCCGACCTCCCACCTGTTAAACGCCACCCGGGTGACCCCGAAGACGCTGGCGACTTCTTCCTGGGTGAGCCCGTCGGCCTTGCGTAGGCGTGCACGGATCTCCGGCGGCGGCATGGCATCTGGACGTACGAGTAGAGCGTCGACCGCATCGAGTAGCTCAGACACTGATCCCCCTCTTCTCACGTGATCCAGAACTATACATAAATCTTGACTGCTGGCTGGGGTGTTGGCGGCATGTCGCACGAAGACCGTCAAGTTAAGGTCAACGACATGCGCTTTGCCTTCTTCGACCTGGATGGCACGCTGGTCGATCGTCTGTCGGCTCTCGACGATGCTGTGAGCAGCCTGTGCCGTTCCCGCGGTCTCCCCCCAGACGCCGACCAGTGGCTGCGCACCGAGCTTGCCGACCGTGCGAACGCCGCCGACTTCACCCGACTGCGGCAAGCCTTCCGTTTGAAGGCGTCGGCCGCAGACCTGTGGCAGGAGTACGTCGACCTCATATCCGCCGCCGTCACCTGCCGCCCCGAGGTCCTCGAGGGCTTGGCCTGCCTGCGCGCCGCTGCATGGACGATCGGCGTCATCACAAACGGGGCTGGCGACATCCAGCGCGCCAAACTCGCCGGGACCGGTCTCGCCGACCTGGTCCATGGAGTCGCCGCCTCGGGTGACCTGGAGATCCGCAAGCCGGACCGGCGCCTCTTCGAACTCGGGGCTGCTCGGTGTGGCGTGAGCCTTGCGGATGGCGGCTGGATGGTCGGCGACAACCCGACCGGCGACATCGGCGGCGGCCACCAGGCCGGCCTGCGCACCATTTGGCTGCGCGGCCGTCCCTGGCCTGACGACCTGCCCGCCGCACACCACGTTGTCGACGACGTCACCGACGCCATCACCATCCTGCTCGCAGAGACGGAGTAGCACTGTGGACCAGCCGACCGTCGGCATCCTCCACCCCGGCAGCATGGGTGCCGCGGTCGCCGCCTGCGCCGCGACCAACGCGGCCGAGGTTCTGTGGTGTGAGACCGGGCGGAGCACCGCATCCGTGGAGCGCGCTGCCCGATTCGGGCTGACAGCCGTGGCGACGCTGGCTGAGCTGCTGGATCGTAGCGACATCGTCATCAGCCTCTGTCCGCCGGCCGCTGCCGAGGACCTGGCCCGTGACGTCGCCGGGCATCGCTTTGCCGGGATGTACGTAGAGGCGAACGCCATCAACCCCGAGCGAGCGAAGCGGATCGCCGTGCTGCTCGAACACGGCGCGACCATTGTGGACGGCGGCGTCGTCGGCTCCCCGCCGGTCGGCGGCAAAACGCCGACCTTGTACCTGTCCGGCCCGGCCAGCGCGACCGATCGCGTGGAGGCGCTGTTCGCAGGTACCGCCGTTAGAACGGCACTCCTTGGCACGGACATCGGGAAGGCATCCGCGCTGAAACTCTCGTACGCCGCCTTCCAGAAGACATCGCGCGTGCTGGTGGCGCTCGCGATCGGCATGGCGCGCGAGCACGGCGTCGACCAGGAGCTCATCGAGGTCGCATCGAGGCGCACCGACTCGTACCTGTCCGAGCCGAAGTACGTCGCCAAGACCGCCGCGCGCGCTTGGCGCTGGGGCCCGGAGCTGGAGGAAGCTGCGGATGCGCTCGCGGCCGCCGGCCTCCCGCCGGAGATGCTGCGCGCGGCCGCGTCGACGCTGGCACGGTGGACCGACGCTAAGGACGACAGCGAGCTCACGCTTACCGACGCCCTGGACCGACTCGTCCAGCCGTAGCCCACGCTCATGCCGTCGCCGCTCCCGCCCGCTGCGCCAGCAGCTGGTCGATGAGCCGCGCCGCGTCCTGCGGAGCCGACACCGTGGTGTCCACGGTCAGGTTCCAGACCATGCCCGGGTGCGCGTCCAGGTCCTCGCGAGTCGCGTCCCATGCCGCCAGGCGCGCCGCGGTGTCCCTGTCGTCGCGCTCCGCCGACCGCTGCTCGGTCACTTCGCGCGGGCACCACAGCAGCACCACCGACCAGTCGGCCGGGTAGCCGTCGACCAGCGCTCGGATGCCGTCGACCTGCCCGAGGTGCACCACCGGCACACCGGCATCGAACGCCGCGTCGACGCCAGGGCGGTCGATCACGTACGTATTGCCGTACCGGGCGTTCGCGTAGACGACGTCGCCCGCGGCTTCCAGCTCACGCAGATGCTCCGCCGTGCCCATCCGGTAACCGGCCGTTTTGCCCGTTCCGACCTTGAGCCGCGCGAACTGCGCGTACCTGGAGTTGAGGTCGCTGAGCGCGGCGGTGACAGTGTCCTTGCCCGACGCCGGCGGGCCGTAGAGGATCACGCCTTGCTTCTCCGTCACGCGTACATCGCCCCCATCGCCTGCCGGGCCTGGTCCGCGAGCGTCACCGCGGTCCCCAGCCGGTTGTCGACGACCAGGTGCGGCACTGCCGGGCGCAGCTCCAGGTCGATCGTGGCCATGTACTCGTCCCACCGCTGGAGCTTCCACGCGTCCCGAGCCGCTGAACGGAATCCGATGTACTCGCGCATCGACTCCTCGTCGCAGCGCACCCACACCGGAAAGACGTCGACACCCATCGAGCCCGCACGGTTGGTCAGGCGCTGCATCCAGTCCGGGTCAGTCATTTCAGAGATGAACGGCGCGGTCAACACCGTGGAGATGCCGCACTTGATGTTGGCCATGGCTGACTGCATCAGGCAGTCGTACTCCACGGGCCTGACCTTTTCGCGGTAGAGCTTGGTGTGCCTATCGTTCGCGTCACCGCCCAGCGCGATCAGGAGCCGCTCCACGAGCGGTCGGGTGAGCGGGTCCTTGTCGAGCAGCGGCCAGCCGGTGAGCTGAACGAAGAAGCGGGCGAGCTCGGTCTTCCCGCTGCCCGCGAAGCCGCCGACCAGGATGAGCACGGGACGGTGCGGGTCGCCGCCCGTGTGTCGGCGCTTCCATGCGTCGATGATCCGCTGCTGCAGGTCGAAGTGGTCGGCTTCGTCGGAGCCCGGCGCGATGCGGTGAATGGCTCGCTCAACCGCCAGGACATGCGAGCCGTTGAGACGGTCGTCCATCGGCGTGAGCTTGAAGGAGGTCTCCTCCCCCGGCAGCGCGGCGCGGAAGCCCAGGTCGGGCTCGGTGGCCCGGTACAGAAGGCAGTAAGCGCGCCGGTAGTGGGGGCCGGGGTAGACCTCCCCCTGCTCGTGCTGCCACAGAGTTTGCGGATTTGCAGCAGGGATGCCTTTGAGTCTGGCGTGCTCAGCCACCTCACGGAGGCGTTCACCAGCCTTCTCCAGAGTCAGACCATGAGCCTCGCGCTGCTCACGCAGCCGGTCTGGCCGCCAGCCTGCCCGGTGCTTCCCCACCCTGATCCCCTCCGTCATCGACATGACTGTGAGCCTAGGCCCGCAGCCGCAAATCCCATGTGTAAGCGGATGTTGAAAACCTGTGAACGCCTATGCGCACGAGCTTGGACAAGGCGTTGTGATGTTGCGATCCAGCTCCAGCGAGTGTGATAGCCCACACAAGATCAGCCATCAGGTGGAGTTTATGGTGTGGGAGTTGGAGCCCTTAGGCGTCGAATTCGTAGTCCAGTACGTATGCGGCCGAATCCATGGTCATCTCGTTGATCTCCACGGCTCGCCCTTCCGAGTCAAAGGCTGTGCGGGCCAACTTGATAACCGACCTCTCCGTAGGAATGGCCAGCCGGGTCGCTTCCTCAGCGGTGGGCATACGGACCCGCACCTCCTCTCGGAAACGGGCTGGCGCGTGACCAAGGTCCCTAAGACGGGCGTAGACGCCGCCTGGACCTGTGTCGGCTTGCGTGATCGGGGACCCCGTTACCAGCGACTGAGGCAGATAGGACTCGGCGATCATGACGGGGCGCCCGGCCATCAGGTATCGACGACTTCGTACACACACCGCCTCGTTTGGAGGCAGCTCAAGAACCGAGCTGATGTGGCGAGGAGGGAGAACGCCTTCCGTGACCGTGATCTGATCGACGTCTGGAATACGGCTGTCGTCTGCGGCCCAGACCGACTTGCCGCTTCCCCAATGCCCTTGGGTCAGTCGTTGCAGGCCGCGACGCCGGATGGGATCGAAGGAGATTACCCGGGCTCCGGCACCCTTCTTTGTTTCGATGAGTCCCTCCGTCCGCAGGATTTTCAGCGCCCTACGGGCAGTAAGGCTCGCTACGTCGTACTGCTCGGCGAGTGCGTTCTCACCGGGCAAGCGATCGCCAGGCCCGTAGTTACCTCGTTCGATCGCGGCTTTCAGCTCGTCAGCGATCTGCTGGGCCTTGGTGGGCGGTGTGTCCGTCTCGTCTGCTGCCATCTGTCTCCCTACCTCAGTACCGATCCTAGGAGTGATTGCTACCGAGGTGCCCGGGGGGTGCCCAGGCGTGTCCGAGGGTGTGGGGCAGGATACCGGCTAGCGACACACCTCGGTACCGAAGTCGTTGACATCACTACCGAGGATGCCTTTCACTGAGTGTGCAACCTCGGTACCGAGGTTGCGGCAATACCGCAGGAAGCCCCTTCCCGAACTGGGAGGGCCGGGGTTGATGGCTCCACCAAATCCCCCGGACCAGGTGTCTGGCTGGCGCGGCTTGCACGCGTACGCGCAGTGCAGGTGCTCCGTCCATCAGGACGCTGGGATCGACCCGGGCGGCCTGACGGGCGGAGAGAGCACCGCGACGCGCCCGTCCTTCCGATCATGAGGAGGCCCCTATGACCACGACCCCCGCGATGCCGACGGCCCGCAAGCGCCGCCGGAAGACCCGTACCTCAAAGGTCAACCACCGTCCCCCGATCATCGCCTCCGGCCTCAAGGCCAACGAGCTCGACCTAACCCCTGGCAAGGAGCACCTGGTCTGCCCCGACTGCTCCACCTGGGTCCCAATCACCGGCATGCTGGGAACGCCGAAGTTAGTGCCCCACCACACCGGCCAGGCCGGGACCGCCGGAGCGCACCGCTGCACGGGTGGCACCAACCGCCGGGTCACCCTCGACGTCGAGGTTGACGCCTGGCGCACCAAGCTGATCGAGGCGGCCCCGACCACTGCCTCCCGCCGCGCCACCAAGGTGCTGCGCAAGCCGAAGACGACGCAGCCACCGGCCGTCAGCCAGATGACGCCCGTCTCAATCAGCGCGGAACAGGTGCGCCAGGCGTTCCGGCGACACAGGCAGCACTGCCTGGCCTGTAGGGGCGAGGCCACCGCCCGCGACGGCGAACCGGTGCCCTGCCGCGATGGTGAGCGCCTGGCCGTCACCTTCCTCCGACTGCTCCGCCAGGAGCCCAAGCGCCAGGCCATCCGCGAGGTCTTCGCCCGGGAGCGTCAGCGATTCGACCGCCACTACGCGCTGGCGGCCCCCGCGAATCGGAAGTCCCAGTGGGCCGCGGTTCTCCCGAAGGTGCAGGACGCAGACACCCGGCGCGGGCAGCTACCCGCCGGCGACGCCCCCACCGAGGCCCGCAACGTGCCGCTGGAAACCCTTCACCCCATGCGCAGTAACGCCAACTGACCCCGTCGAGAGCGGCTGCGGCCGCTCTCGCCCCGGCATCGCCACCTCTGCCGGGATCTCTGCAGCCCTGCGCTGCCCATCGACCACCACGCCACTACGGCGGTGGCCGGTGGTGTGCGCAGGACGCACTGCCCCGTCTACGTGCGGGGGCACAGCATGCGACGAACCCCCAGGGATTGCGCCCCTGGGGGTTCTTGTCGCGGTCTCATCCCGTCGCGAAAGGACTGACCACGTGCACAGCATCGCATTCCGCCAGGCCCGCTCCACCGTCCAGGACGAGATCGGTCCGCGCCGTCCCGGCGCGATCTACCAGAACGTGGATGGCCGGTTCGAGGTCCTCGCGCTCGTCACCGCCCCGGCCGACGCTGCGCAGCTGCTGCGTCGGACAGCGGCCCGGTGGGCGGTGATCGTCCGGGACACCCTCCGCCCGGACGGACAGCCCTTCGCCGTCGGCACGGTGTGGACCGACAGCGACTACCTGATCCGCCCCGCCACGGACTCCAGCCTGTACGCGCCTGCTGCCTGACGACCCGCCACGGTCCGCCTCCCGCCCACCAGAGCGTTCGGGGCGGGAGACGGGCCGTGGCTGGCCGCCCGGCCAGTCTCAGATGACGGCCCCGGAAGGTGAGAGCTCCGGGGCCGTCTGGTCACAGGAAGAGAGAGCCTGCCCATGACCACGACGATGATCACACGCTCGATCCTCCGCACACCAGAGGACGACGACAGGTTCACCACCGTCCTGGACGCGGTCAACTCCCACCGCACGCCCCGCCGCCGCGAGGGCGCCCGCCCGCACCTGGCCGCCTCCGCGGCCGCGCTCGGCGCGCACCTCCTGGCCGTGGTCCGTGCCCAGGACGCGACGATCCCGGCCCACCGGCGCGCGCCGCGCACGGTCGCCGAGATGCGGGCCCGGCTCGCGGGCCTGTACGAGGACGAGCAGGATGCCTGCGGGGTGTGCGGTTTCTGGCAGTGTCGCTGCGCCGAGGCCCGCACCCTCACGCCCGCGCCGGCCGATGCCGTCCCGGCTCCTGCGTTCGGCGGCGGGCAGTGCGACGTGTGCGGCGGCTGGTTCGAGGGCTGGTGCGGCGGCACCTGCGACGCCTGCCGCTAGCCCGCATGCCTCACCGCATAGAAGCGGCCCGCGTAGCGCAGCAGCGCGCCGTCCGGGCCGCCGCGGTCGGCCCCACGCACCCGCTCGCCCAGCTCCTGCTCGCGGCCGCCGTCCTGGCCGCGGCCGCCGAGTCGGACGCCGGGCACTGCGTAGCCGACCTGCACCACCGCCCGCACTGCGAAAGACACCGCCCCCGTGCCTGACGACCTGTACCAGCGCTACCAGGCAGCCCACCGCGCCTGCCAAGCGCACACCGCCTCCTGCGCCCCTTGCGCCGACAGCCCCACCTGCTCAACAGGCAAGCGGCTGTACGAAACCTTCGCCCGGCTGCAGGACGCCTATCTCACCCGACTCAAGCAGCGCCGCAAGCGCTGAGCCGAAAGGACCACTGCCGTGACCTCGCTTATCCCCGCCCAGAGCACCACGACGCCTGCCGCCCGGTTCACCGACATCACGCTCGGCGAGGCTGGCAAGCTGGCCGCCGACCGGTATCAGCCGTGGACCGGGCCGTCCGGAGAGGAATCAACCGGCGAGGCCGTAGCCCTTCACCTGGAGGCCGCCATCCGGTTGCTGGACCAGGACGGCTGGGTCCGCGTCTACGACTACGGCAAGGAATGGTCGGCTGGCTCCGACCTCCCCGACGAGGACACGGCTACCCCGGACGAGATGCTCCGCGCCCTGGTGCGCCTGGTCCGCGACGAGGCCGGAACCGGCCCGCAGCGCACCCTCGCCACCGTCCTGCGCCACATCGGTGGCAGCAGCCACGGCGACCCGGACACCGCCCATATCGCTTCCAACGTCCTGGACCTGGTCATCCGCGCCCACACCGGATGTGACACCGCCCGCGCCACCTGCTGGTCGGAACGCCTGACCCGCACCCACCAGGACATCACCGCCCTGCTGACTGCCGGCGCCCTCTTCGCCCGCACCTACGGACCTTCTGCCTGACCGACACCGCCACCTGTATCGGTTACCTGACCCGGCGGGGCCCCCCCCCCCCCCCGCGGGGGGGGCGCGGGGCCCCGCCGCCCCCCCCCCCAAACAACACGGNCCCCCCCCCCCCCCCCCCCCCCCCCCCCCCCCCCCCCCCCCCCCCCCCCCCCCCCCCCCCCGGTCCAGGGCAGACAGTCCTGCCCACGCGAGCCGTGACCGAAGCAGCAGGACACCCCCCACGACGCCTGACCAGCACCACCCCCTAGTACCCCTACCCCTCCTCGCATCGTCGTTCTGGCCGCCCTGCTGGCCCGCCAGAAGAAAGGAAGGAAGCACTCGTGAAGACCAGGAACAGGAAGTGGCAGCAGCCGTCACCGCGCGGCATGGTCCTCGGCATCCTGGGGGTCATCACCCTGGGCGTGGCCGCCCTGTCGGTGGCCGTCAGCTACCAGATTCTTCAGCCGCGGTTCGGCGGCTGGGCCGTGCCGACCGTGGGCGCCCTGGACGCCCTGTGGTGCGTCTTCCAGGCCACCGAGATTCTGTCCGGCAACAACAAGAGCCGTATCCGGCGCGTGCAGTGGGCCGGCATCGCGCTCACCGCCGTCAACGCCGCGATCCCCACCGTCGACCTGGCGCTGCGCCTCAGGCACTCCGGGGCCGGCTTCGACCTGGCCGTGGTCATCGCCCCGATCGCCATCGTGGCGACCAAGGGCGCCTGGTGGATCGCCCTGCCCGCGCTCGGCCGCAAGGTGTCCCCCGCCACCCGGCGCATCATCGCGGAGCGCCGGCAGACGGTCGCCGACCAGCTGGAGAAGATGGAGGCGGACACCGCCGACCGCATCGAGCTGCTGGCGCTGGCCCGCGACCTCAATGAGCGGGTCGCCGAAGCCGAGACCGCCTACCGCCTGTCGGTGCTCAAGACCCAGCAGACCATGACCGAGGACCTGCACGAGCAGGCCGCGGCAACCGCCGCCACGGTCGCCGAGCAGCCCCTGCCCGCCATGGTCGCGGCGATCACCCTGCCCGACTTCGCCACCTTCACCGCTGCCGCGCCCGCGCTGCCCGGCACACCTGGCGGCACGGCCCGTCACACCGAAGGCACGCAGGTCAACGCCCTGTCGACCGCCTCCGGTACAGGCAATGGCACGCCCGGCGGCACAGGTACCGGCACACCGGCACACACGGCGGCACACACCGTGCCGCTGGAACGCCTCGCATCCGTAGCAGGCGTACCGGTCCCCCAGACCGGCGAGCAACTGACCGACGCACAGATCGGCGTCGTGCTGCGCCACCTGCGCTACGCCGACGACCCGCCCATGTCCTTCCGCCAGGCCCGCAGCTCCTTCCGCGGAGCGGGCTATCAGGGCAGCGAGGAACGCATCCGCCACGCCTGGGCCGTCTTGCGCGCCAACGAGGGGCACGGCGAGATGACCGACACCGACACCGACGACGAGGCGACCGAAGGCGCCGACGCCTGACCAGTCCTGTCCGGCACCACCAGTGGGGGCCAGCCCGCAACACCGCGGGCTGGCCCTTGCTGCGACTGCCGGAAACCCGCAGCAGTCGACCGGTTGCAGACCCGGTGAGTGACCTGGCGAGCGAACGCACGTTTCGCAGACCCAGGGAGCAGCCCCGGCGAGCTCCACCAAAGCCCGATACGCGCACTGACCCGTGCACGTGCTCATGACCGAAGAAGGACAGGCGTGTCAGGAAAACAAGCAGGTGAAGACATGCACGCACAGGCCGCCGGCGCGATCGGCGGCCTCGTGATCGCCTTCGGCGTCCTCGCCGCCATCAAGGACAAACTCGGGTTGTCCTGGCCTACGACCGTACTGCTCACCGCCGGAGCCCTGATCGCCCTCGGATACGGCGCCTGGAGGGCCAGAACGGCCGCCAGACGCCTGTGGACACGCGAACCCAGGACCGTCGCCAAACCCCAGGCGAGCGCCGGGACACCGCCGCCCGGACAGACCGTGGCGCTGCAAGCCGCACCGGTCACCCTGCAAGCCGACGGCACCCTGGCACCCACCGAACCCGCTCCGCCGCACCCGGAACTGACCGCAGCGCTCACCACGGCCGGCGCCATCGGCCGGGACCAGATCATCAAGCTCAACGAGGCCACGGTCAACGACCTGCCGACCGGCACGCTCTACGACTTCCTCGTGCCCGAAGGGCGCACCTACGAGGACGTCGAAAAGCGCCTGGGCACCGTGGCGGGCATGTTCCACGTCACCCGCCTGCACATGACGCTGGAGCGCAGCCGGGACAACGAACGCCGGGTCAGGCTGCTCAAGCTGCACGAGCCGCCGTTCAACCGCCCCTTCCCCGCGCCCACCCGGGGTGAGATCGAGACGTTCGCCGGGATCCCACTCGGCCACGACGTCACCGGCCGGCTCGTCGGCGTGCCCACCTTCGACAAGGCCTCGCTACTGGTCGCAGGCATGACGCAGATGGGCAAGACGACGCTGATCAACGGGCTCATCACCTGCCTGCTCATCGCGTACGGCGACTTCGACCTGTACCTCCTCGACGGCAAATTCTGCGGGCTGACCAGGTTCGAACCGATCGCCACCCGCTACGAATCCTCGGACGATCCGGCCGTCTTCTGGAGCATGGTGTGCGAATTGAACCAGCTCTCGGACAGCCGGTACGCCCAGATCAAGGAGGCAATCCGAAAACGGCAGCCCGTTCCGAAGTTCAAGCCGGTCATCTTCATCGTGGACGAGGGGGCCGACTTCTTCGCTTCCGGTGGAACCACTGAGGAGAAGGATCAGGCCAAGCAGATCGTGAACGACACGCGTTCGCTGGTTTCCAAGTCCCTGGAATCCCAGATCTCCACGGTCCTCATGACGCAGCGTCCGTCGGTAAACGCCATTCCCGTTGAGGTGCGAGATCAGTTCCTTTATCGCCTGTGCCTGTATGTGGCATCGGCGGGGACCGCGAAGGTCGCTCTCGGCGACACCTATTTCGACACCATCGCGCCGATCAACCCAGCCCTCCTCGACCCCGACATCAAGGGGCAGGGTGTCCTCTTCGCTAAGGGACGATCCACGCTCATCCGGGGCTTCAACTTCGACGACAAGTTCATCTGGGACGTGGTCGACGAAAAAATCGACAGGCGTGTGCAAGAAATCCCGGAGGAAACTCCGCTCCGTCAGGCCATCGAGCTGATGCGGAGCAAGGGCGTGGAATTCATGACCACACCCGACATGGCACCCGCTCTCGGAATCCTGGAAGACGATCCGGTCAAGCGCGGAAAGAGGCTCAACGAGCTTCTGGGAGGCCCTCCCACGCACAAGAACTCACAGGGCCGCGGCTACCGCCTGGACGACCTCATCGCCTTCGCAAGGGCCGCTTCATGACCGCCACCCGCCACCGCCCAGACACCGCCACAGCACCGCCAACGACCGCCATGACACCGCCACACCGGGCGGACCCATGGCGGTCCCATGGCGGTCAAAAGCCACCCCATGGCGGTGCCATGGCGGACCACCATGGCGGATCTGACCTGTGGAAACACCGAAAACGAGCAAGGGAAGGAGATTTACGCCCGTGAGAGCCTCAACGGCCGTCACCGTCGGCGTGGGAGCGACCGCGGCCGTGGTCGTGGCCGCGCTCGTACAGGGCGCCGGCGACAGCCCACTGTCCACGGCGCTCAGCCTCGCCGTCCCCGGCAAGTACCGGTCGCTGATCCAGGAAGCGGGACACACCTGCCCCGAGGTCACACCCAACCTGCTCGCCGCACTCCTCACCCAGGAATCCGGATTCAACCCGAAAGCAAGCTCCCCGGTCGGCGCGCAAGGAATCGCGCAGTTCATGCCGTCCACATGGGAGAGGCACGGCGTCGACGGAAACGGCGACGGTGAACGAGACGTGTGGGATCCGGAGGACGCGATCCCCGCGGCCGCCGGATATCTGTGCGGCATAGCGAAAGACATCAAGGACGTGCCCGGCGACAAGCAGAGCAACATGCTCGCCGCCTACAACGCCGGGAGCGGAGCGGTCCGCAAATACGGCGGCGTGCCTCCCTACAAAGAGACACAGAATTACGTCCGCTCCATCCAGGCACTCGCCCACCAACCAGTCGGCGGGAAAACCGCGAGCACGGAACAGGCCTCTGCGGCCATCAACGCGGCGACGAGAATGATCGGCACCCCCTACTCGTGGGGCGGGGGGAACGAAAGCGGCCCGAGTACGGGCACGTGCTGTTCCCCGCAAGGCCGGTCCGGTGAATCCATCAGCGGTTTCGACTGCTCCGGGCTCACCCTCTACGCCTACGCCAAAGCCGGTATCGCCCTACCCCGCACAGCAGCCCAGCAATACGCCGCGTCAGAACCCGTAAAACCCGGGCAGGTACGCCCCGGCGATCTCGTGTTCTACGGCTCCAGCCTCAGCAGCATTCATCACGTCGGCATCTACATCGGCGGCGGCTGGATTCTCGACGCACCGCGCCCCGGCACCCAGGTCCGCTACGACCCCATGGACACCATGCCGGACCTGATCGCCGTCGCCCGCCCCACCTCCCACCACACCCAGGAGATCTGAACCCATGCCCCAGCTCACCACCCTCGCCAAGCCCGTCGACATGTCCGTCGGCTTCAAGGACTTCTTCGACACCATCGGCCTCACTGGCGGCGGCCTGGTCACCAAGGGCATCGCCGCCGTCATCGCGATCATCGCCCTCCGGATGCTGCTGCAGCTGTCCAACGACCCCAAGGGCGCCCTGCAGAAGGGCTCCCTCGCGGTCGGCACCCTGTTCGTCGCCGTCATCCTCGCCCTCTACGGCGACACCCTGTTCTCCACCGTCACCAACGCCAAGAGCTGACCCGGCATGGCAGACAAGGACCCCTGCGCCCTGATCAAAGGCCCCGGCCGGGCCTACTGCGAACAGGACAACTCCGGTGGCGGTCCCCCCGGCACCGGCACCGGCGGAGGCGGCGGCATCACCGGCAACGCCGCCGACAACGTCAAGAACCTGGCCAACAGCCTGCTCAAGACCTTGAAAGGATTAGTGGCCCCGAAGGACACGTGGGCGCCGGCCAAGGTCGACAACTGGGTTTACGAGCAGTTCTTGTGGCTCGGCCAGCACCTGGCTGTCGCCATCTTCATCTGTGTCGTCGTCGTGTGCGCCCTGACCGCTTGGCAGGGCGCACCGCGTCTGAAGCAGATGGGCGCCTCGACCAGCTGGACGCTCGCGGCCGTGGCGGGCATGGCGTCGGTGCCAGGCGCGGTGATGCTGCTCAATCGGGCGGTGAGCGCGGCGTTCACGGTCGCGTTCGACAGCAATGAATCCACCCTGTTCCCGGTCATCCGTCAGGACCTGCAGCATGGGGCGGACGCGGGGAACCCGCTGGCGAAACTGCTGATCATCGCCGCCCTGGTCGTTGCCCTTGGGTTCGCGACGCTGGTCTTCATGACCCGCCAGATCGGCATCCTGATGTTCGTGTGCATGGCGCCGCTGGTGCTGGCGTCCCTGGCCCGCGGCGGTGACACGAGCGCGGTCAAGCAGTGGGCGCAGCGGCTGCTGGGGCTGATGTTCGCCCCCTTCGCGCTCCTGCTGGTGAGTCCGTTCGTCAAGCTCGCTCAGGGCTCACTCGTGGTGGACTCGGCCCTGGTGGTTGCCGCAGACGTGATCATGTTGCGGATGATCTTCCATGGCGTGCCCTACTTCGGGCCCAAGGTGGCAGGCGCCGCCCGCGCCTTCGTGGAGAACCGCACCAGCAACCCGCTGGCGCGGGCGGTCGTGCAGGCCGGTTCACCCGACGTGTACGAGCGGGAGAACACCCCGCGCGGGCTGCGCACGGTGGACACTCCTGGCCGTGCGATGTCGCAGGACCGGGGCGTGCTGTTCGCTGCCTACGGCGTCAAGCAGCAGCAGCGCCCGACACGGCTGACCACCGAGTCCGCCATCGCCCAGGCCCGGCACAACGCCGCCCGCAACGCGCAACTTCGTGAGGCGCGCAGTCAGGCGCGCGCCTCAGCCCAGCCCCCGACGCCCAACGGGCAGCGCCTGCCACCAAATCCGGCACCCACCCAGCCGCCGACCCCCTAGAACAACTCGCCTGCGCCTGGTCCCGGCCGATGCCGGGGCCAGGCGCGTTATGCGCCACTGGAGGCTTCGTCATGTACTCCCTGACTCCCGGCTACCGTGTCCCCGCCGTGCAGCGCGGGCTCAGTCCCGCCGAAACCCTGCTGACGAAGATCAACGCCGGGGCCGGCGGCGTCGTCTTGGCGTCCGCGATGCTGACCCCGCCTCCCGTGTGGACGTTCGGCGCGGTGGGAGCGGCCGCGGTGCTCCTCAACCTCGCGCCTGGGCCGCGCTCGATCGCCCGGTGGGTGACGGTCGGCTACCGGCACCTGCGCGAGCGCACCGCCCCCGCAACCATGACCACCCGGGCCGGGTCGACCGCGACGTGGGCCCTGTACCCGGAGCACGGCACCATGCAGGACCCGCATAGCCGGGCCGCCTTTCATGACGCGTTCTCCCGCGCGCTGACGTTCACCGCCGGCCAAGCGCGCACCGCTGGAGTCCAGGTCCACGTCACCCACCACGCCACCGTCGGTGACCACACCGAGCACGCGCAGACGATCAGCGTGCACGTTCCCAAGGGACTGGCCGGTCAGCCCACTCGGGTCCTCGACACCCTGGCGGGCGAGTTCGCCGCCCTGGGTGCGCTGACCCCCCTCACACCCGACCCTGTCCTCGATGTGACCGAGCGGGGACCGGGCTGGGTGGCGCTGGACGACGGCCGGTACGCGGCCACCGCACGGATCACCACCTGGCCCGAAGAGGCCGGCGGTGACCTCATGCCCCGGTTGCTCCTGGGCCAGGAAGCGGACCGCTCCCTGGCAGTGCTGTACCGGCCGCTGCCAGCGGCTCAGTCCCGGCGTTCGGCGAAGTGGCAGGCCGCCGCCAGCGGGGCCTTCACCACCGACAAGGTGAAGGCCACCACCTACGAGATCGCGTCCAGCACCGCGCACGGCGCGCTCGTCCAGGGCGCCACGCTCGTCGACCTCGACGCCTACCTCACTGTGTGGGGCGACAGCCCGGAAACGGTCACCGACGCCCGCTGGCAGGCCACACTCACCGCCGACCGGCACCGCATCCATCTCGACTGGCTCCCCGGCCAGCAACACCGCGCCCATGTGATGACTACCCCCCACGGAGCCTCCACCCAGAAAGGGGCCATCCTGTGATCCGTCTGCCCTCCAGCCACGCCGCGATCACGGCACCGCTCGTCGCCTCCAGCACCAGCTTCCCCGGCATCCGGATTGGGCGGTCCCTGCTGGACGGCCGCCCGTTCCATCTTTCGCCGGTCCGCGCCTCGGCGGCCGTGCTGCCGTCCACGAACAGCCTCGCCCTGGGCGGTCTCGGCTCCGGTAAGAGCACCACAGCTAAGACGAGGATCCGCCGCGAGATCCTTGATCACGCCCACCAGGCCGTCGTCATCGACTCCTTCGGGGAGCACAGCACCGGCGGGGAGTGGGCGCCGCTGGTGCGCTCCCTGGGCGGCCGGATCATCGAAGCCGGCGCCTTCACCCTGAACCCCTGTAGCTCCATGTTCCCGCCGGAAGTCCGGGAGCAGTTGGTGCGGTCGCTGATCGCCGCCGTGGAGCCCACCGCGCTCAGCCCCCAGGCCACCCACGCACTCCAGCATGCCCTGAACCACCCGAAGGCGACCTCGCTGAACGGGCTGGTCGACGCGCTGGTCAACCCCGAGGACGGCAGGTGGCCGGCCGCCAGCCTCTCTGAGTGGGGCGTGGGCACCGCGATCGCCCTGTCCCGCTACACCGAAGGCTCGCTCCGGGGCCTGTTCGACGGCCAGGACGCAAGCCTGCCCGAGACAGACCTGCCGATCCTCTCCTTCGACTTCTCCCGCCTGGACCGGAATAGCCCCGCGATTCCCTCACTCATGGCAGCGATCTCCTGCTGGGCGGAGCACGTGTGGTTGCGACAGTCGACCGCCGTCCACAGGCACCTGGTCCTCGAGGAGGCCTGGCAGATCCTGCTGTCCCCAGCGACGGCCGAGCTGATCCAGCGCCTTCTGAAGTACTCCCGCAGGGCCGCCCTCTCCCTTGACGTGGTGATGCACACGCTGTCCGACCTCGGCGACGGCAAGGCACAAGACCTGGCGCGGCTGTGCGAGATCGCCCACGTCGGACGCCTCGGCCCGGAAGAGGCCGCCATCGTCGGCTCACTGCTGGGCCTGCCCACCTGGGCAGTCGAGAGAATCCCCACGCTCAATCCGGGACAGGCCGTATGGAAGGTCGGGCCCGACTACGTCGACATCATCGAGACCGTGCTCAGCGAGAACGAGGCCCGACTCACGGACACCTCCACGCGCCGCCGCGCAGCACAGCAGGCCGTGCTCGACGTTGCCGAGACGATCACCGAGATCGAGGAGAAAACCACCGAGACGGAGCCCGCCCGCGCCGCCGACGTCGATCTGGACGACGTGGACCGACAGGACACCGTGCTGATCGACCAGACGCCATTGGCTGAGCAGGAGGCCGCCGATGACTGGGACTGGGAGATGCCGCCCAACGTAATAGACGGACGCCACCACGATGTCATCCAGGCAGCGAGCGAAGGCCGGTGCGATGAAGCCGCCCAGCTCGCCGCCATCGGCGAACGGCAGGACATCACCGCGCACGGCATCAACTCCGACGAGGCCGCCCTGTGGTTGTCCACCCGCGCACGGGTGGCTGAACTGTGCGGAAGCCCCGACCAGGCGGCTCAACTGCGCGCTACCGTCACCCGCATGGGCAAAGATGTCGAATGGTGGCAGCAGCCCGCGAACACCACCGCAGCCGCACCGGCATGGAGTAGCAACCCCCAGCCGCCTGCCGAGCCAACCACCGTCGACAGCGACGGACGCACGCCGACACGACGGCACACCCGGCGCTACATCGCCATGATCGCGGCCCTGGGCATCGTCTCCGCAGGCGTATGGCAGTACGCCCACAACCAGCAGGCGCGCCATGACAGGCAGGCCAAGGCAGAGGCATATAAGGGCCGGTCAGGCGCCGGGCTTCACATTGATGGCGTCGAAGCGGACGTAGTGGCGCAGTGGAGCACCCACAGAGACCACGTTGTCGTGGAACTGCGGAGTTACTTCGACCGCAACGCTCGATTCCTGCGCATCGACGGTCCATCAGGTGCGACAGCTCAGAGCACGCGGGGAGCAGATCGCTACCCCCGCGATCCCGAAATCAACCTGCCTGTGACAGACGGGCTTGCTGACGTGACAGTTCGTGTGGCGGTAGGTGGCAAGAGCTGGAAGGAAGGTATGGCCCCGTACTCGCGGACCATCCGTCTGTCCCCGACCGGCATCGCCTACGACGCTGAGACCGGGGAGCCCCTTCCCTCCGATCTCTGACACCCGCACCTGCACGTCACACGGCCCGCGCCCAACGGCGCGGGCCGCTTTGTGTTCCGGGCAGCGCGCTTGGCCCTCGCTCCCGATCTGAAGGGGCTGCCGGAGTACGACCGGGGCACAACCTCCACCGGTGAGCTGGCCATGCGCCGCCAGCTACGCGCCGCCCAGCAGCCGCTCTCGGTCGGCGACCAACCCCTCTTCGATCTCGATCGCCTCGCTGGTCCGGCCCGCCTGCCGGTAGGCGCCGGCGAGGTTGCTGCGGGCGGTGAGCGTGTCGGGGTGCTCGCTACCCAGCAGCCGTTCTCCGTCGGCCGCCGCCTGTTTCAGTAGTTCGATCGCCTCGACGGTCCGACCCGCCTGATAGTAGACGCCGGCGAGGTTGCTGCGGGCGGTGAGCGTAGAGGGGTGCTCGCTACCCAGCAGCCGCTCTCGGTCGGCCGCCACCTGTTCCAGCAGCTCGATCGCCTCGACGGTCCGACCCGCCTGATAGTAGGCGCTGGCGAGGTTGCTGCGGACGGTGAGCGTGGAGGGGTGTTCGCTACCCAGCAGCCGCTCTCGGTCGGCCGCCGCCTGTTTCAGCAGCTCGATCGCCTCGACGGTCCGACCCGCCTGCCGGTAGGAGGCGGCGAGGTTGCCGCGGGAGGTTAGCGTGTCGGGGTGCTCGCTACCCTGCAGCCGCTCTCGGTCGGCCGCCACCTGTTCCAGCAGCTCGATCGCCTCGGCGGTCCGACCCGCCTGCAGATAGGAGGTGGCGAGGTTGGCACGGGCGGTGAGCGTGTGAGGGTGCTCGCGGCCCAGCAGCCGCTGCAGGTCGGTGACCACGCCCTCCTCGATCCCGATCGCCTCGTTGGTCCGGCCCGCCTGCCGGTAGGAGGTGGCGAGGTTGCCGCG
>NZ_JAJSZC010000058.1:0-13644 GCF_036815105.1 Streptomyces sp. IBSBF 3136 | reverse complement strand
GGCGGTGAGCGTGTCGGGATGCTCGCCGCCCTGCAGCCGCTCTCGGTCGGCCGCCGCTTGTTCCAGCAGCTTGATTGCGCCGCTGGTCCGACCCGCCTGCTGATAGGAGGTGGCGAGGTTGGCACGGGCGGTGAGCGTGTGAGGGTGCTCGCCGCCCAGCAGCCGCTCCAGGTCGGCCGCCACCTGTTCCAGCAGCTCGATCGCCTCGCTGGTCCGACCCGCCTGCTGGTAGGCGCTGGCGAGGTTGCCGCGGGCGGTGAGCGTGTCGGGATGCTCGCCGCCCTGCAGCCGCTCTCGGTCGGCCGCCACCTGTTCCAGCAGCTCGATCGCCTCGTCGGTCCGACCCGCCTGCTGATAGGAGGTGGCGAGGTTGCCGCGGGCGGTGAGCGTGTGAGGGTGCTCGCCGCCCAGTAGGCGTTCCAGGTCGACCGCTACCTGTTCCAGCAGCTCGATTGCGTCGTCGGTCCGTCCCGCCTGCTGGTAGGCGCTGGCGAGGTTGGCACGGGCGGTGAGCGTAGAGGGGTGCTCGCTGCCCAGCAGCCGTTCGCTTTCTAGAAACACGTACTGCCAGTAGGCGGTGGCGGAGGCGGCCAGCCCGGCGTCGAGGAGGCTGCTGCCCGCGCGGTAAAGGAGCGGATGCCTGACCGGGGTCCAGAGGCAATCGTTCGAGTGACCGGTGAGCGCGTTGGTGTTGGCGCGCAGGACGGCGGCGTGGTCGGCGTGGTGTTGGTCAGGGTTGGGCCAGAGCTGGAGTAGGCCGTCGGCTGCTGCGATGGCGAGGGCCGGTATCTCGTCGGCAGGGATGGTTTCGCGGGTGGCGCGGGCGGTGATGGCGTGGATGCTGACAGCGCGGGGTTCGACCCGGGTGTCGCAAGTCAGCAATGCGTAGCGGTGCAGGAGGCGGAGGGCTGCGTGGGCTTGCTCGGCTGTAACCGATGCGTGTGATGCGGTGGTGTCGCCTTGTGAGGCAGGGGTGTGGTGGGTGGTGAGGCGGTCGAGGAGGGCGGGGGTGTTCCACAAGGCGTGGGGGTGGCCGGCGGGGTCGAGAAGAGCGGTCAGGCGCAGGGCTGTGGTGGCGAAGCCGGTGGTATCGCTGGCCTGGACAGCGTCGAGGGAGAGCAGGAGGGCCGCGGTGACTTGCGTGGGCTGTTTCGGCTCGAGGTAGCCCTCCGTGTCTGCGGCCGGCGGCATGACCTCATCCAGGAGGCGATGTCGGTCGTTGTACCGGTTGAGGTACTGGGTGGAGGTGAGTTCTTCGTTGATCATGTGGGCGGCGGCCATGCCGAGGCCGAGAGGGTGGTGTCCCAGGGCGTGGGTGAGCTGCGTGGCGTGGTCGTCGAGGAGGTGGCCCATGTTCTCGGCGCTGAGGCGTTGGTGCAGGTAGGTGGCGGACTCGGCGGGGGTGTAGACGTCGATGTCGATGCGGATACGGCCGTTGCCAGTCAGGGAGGCGTCCCTGCTGCGCGTGGTGGCCAGCACGCGACCGCTGCCGGTTTGGCTGGTGGGCCACAGTGGTTGGATGCCGTACGGGTCGGTGATGTCGTCCAGGACGACGAGCCATCGGCGGTTTGTGTTGCGCAGCCAGTCCAGCAGCAAGCGGGCGTCCGCTTCCAGATCCTCACCGCTGGCGCCGGGCAGTTTCAGGGCGGTGGCTGTCTGCGCGTAAAGGGCGGTCACCTGTTGCACCTCGGCGGCAGCCACCCACAAGACCAAGTCCATGCGATTTTTGACGGCGTCAGTGGCGTAGGCAGCGGCAAGCTGGGTCTTTCCGACTCCGCCCCCACCGGACAGCACGCGTGGCTGTTCCTGCGTCAGTACGACCGACCGGTTGTCCGACCACGCCGCGTCGATCCGGTCCCGCAGTGCGCTGCGGGGCTGGAACGCCGTCGCCAGTTGAGGGATCGGCACAGGCACCACCGGCTGTGTCACGGCGTCTTCGTTTCGCCCCGTGTCCGCCTGCGCGGCGGTGATTTCTTCCAGAGACACAGTGGTGCCGGGATGGCCGTGCCGGGTGACCAGGTCGGCGAAGCCGGGGAGGCTGAGCGCTTCGTGGACGGGTGCGGCCTGCAGGCGGCGACCGCCCATCGGCCGGTTGTCCTCAACCGCCACCCCGACCAGCCGGCCCCGGCAGAAGATCGCCGCCCCTGACGCTCCCGCCCATGGCCGCTCGCCGCCGTGTCCGAGGTCCGGCCACACCCGGCAGTCCAGTACCCAGTCGGACGACGACGTGGACACCACCGGCAGCTCACCCCGCAGGTGCTCGACGTCCCCGCGGGCGGCTTCGTCGGCGAAGGCGGGGAAACCGGCTCCCTCGAACGGCAGCGGCACGATTCCTCCGGGCCGCCCCCACAGCACCGGATCACCCTCCACAGGGACAGGCTCCTCCAGCCATAACAGGGCCATGTCGAGAGCGTCCTTGGCCGGAACACCCTCCCGAGGGTCCGGCCAGCAAACCTCGGCCCGCCGGTGTACAACGTCACCGAACCGGGGATGCCCCACCCGCGCCTGCAGCCGCAGCGCCCACCGCTGGTCCGGCATCACCACATGCAGGGCCGTCAGCACGAGCTGGGGCCCGATCAGATAGCCGGAACCGGAACCCCCGGGATCCCCGGTGCCCACCCACACAAGGCGCCGTGCATCCATGTCACTGCTCCCACGGTCGCTTCGCCCCGGTTCCAGAACCTGACGCCCCATCCGGCGCTTCAGCACCCGTGGACTGCTCGGACGCTTCGGCACCGGTGGACTTCGCGACGGTGGCGCCGGCCCCGTTCTCAGCGGACGGCCGGCGGATCTTCGCACGACTACCGCCCAGGGCCTCGTCAAGAACCTGCAGGCTCAGCGTCAGCGTCTGACGATGCGTAGCCTCTAGCGTGCCACCCGCCTCCGCGCCGGCCTTGACCCCAGGAAAGCCGACCTCGACCTTCACTTTGCCGTCACCACCGCGGCGGAACTCCACATCCAACGTCAGCTGTGCCTGCTCCACCTCAAACCGCAGTTGCTGGCCAGCCCCGTCGTCCTGCGCGGCATACAACTCCCGCCGCAGCTCACTCAACGCTTCCGCCAACGTGACCTTCGCTTCCACAGCACCCCCATGTACCGCGCCAAACTGACGCCCCCGGAAAACAACCAGCATGTCCCATTCGCCATGCGCCCCGCAGCACTTCCGCCACTGCGCAGCTCCGCCGACTGCACCCTGCTCGCCCATGTTTTCCTCGCCGCGGCTGCACTCGGCGCCCTGACGTGACAGATGCCCCTGCCGCCCGAACGGACGGCAGGGGCATCTGTGCTTTGCGTAGGCGTCAGGAGAAACGCCAGTCGCGCTCCGGCAGTACCTCCCACCAGGTGTCCTCTACTCCCGCGACACGCAACATCGCCCCACCCCCGGCCGCCAAGACCTGCACCCACTGTGACGGCCATAGCCCGGCCCTCACCAGCTCTCCCCAAGGGACAACCCACAGGCACCTCGGACTTCTTCAGGGGCAAGTAGCTACGGCTTCTTCACGGCGTCTTTGGCGTTGCCCTTGACCTGCTGCGCTTCGCCCTTGACTTCCTGGGCCTTGCCCTCGCCCCGCAGCTTGTCGTTGTCCGTGACCTTGCCGACACGCTGCTTGGCGTTGCCGACCGCCTCGTTCGCGAGGCCCTTCGCCTTGTCCTTCGCACCGGACATGACTTTCCTCCAGTTCGGAATGGGAGATCTCTCGATCAGGAACCCACGCGACGCCCCTGGCCGCTCGCTGAGGTAGCCCGATTGCGGAACAGATGATCGAGAGCGGCCGAGGTCAGCCGATCCTGCGCGAGTACGGGGACGCTGGACGGTTCGCGCCGGGCTAGGGGGCCTGTCCTCCGAACAGCGGCAACGATCCTGCGCTGGCGGTGCGTGAAGCGTGATGGAGCGCTACGTTCCACTCGGAAGGCTGGTGATCGGCATGGACGGATTCGGCGAGGTCAGAAGCGTTCGCCTGACCTTCCTCAAGGCGCCCGGCGTCCTGCACAAACTGGCCGACCTCTTCAAGCAGCTCGACAGCATCTACGCGGATTGCCTCACGTTGACACTCCTCGACACGGTAGAGATGACCGACACGCAGGAGCAGGTGCTGCTGATGGCGTACCTCGACGACCCGACCGACTCACGGCTGAGTCCGCGAGTGAGGCGGGTCGAAGGCAGCTCTCTGATGCTGGAACTCCTCCAGGCGCATGGCGCGGAAGCGGGGCAGCGCTTGCCCTGTTCGCCGCGGCACTCAGGGGTGTGGAAAGGGTTGCCATCGTGCCCGCCAGAATCCGACGCCGCGCCGCCGAGGAAGAGTCCAAGCGTGTGCAGGCAGAGGCCAGGACCGCAGAGGCCCATGCTGATCGCGCTGAGGCGGAGCGGAGGCAAGCCGAAGCAGACGCGCACCGGCACTTCGCCGAGTTCGCGGCCCGTAAGACCGAAGCCATCGTCGAGACCCTCACCGTGTCCCTCGCGAAGCTGCGCTACGAAGCCGACTATGGACTGGCGATGCAGGTTGAGACAGAACCCGTGGACGATCAGGAACGGCGTCAGGCTGAAGGCTAGTCGCGGCCGACCCGCAGTCTCAGCCGATCCGGCGCTGGTACGGGGACGCCAGCCGGTTGGCGCCGGGCTGCGGGGCCTGCGGGAGCGGCGAGTGCGCGATCGCCCCGGCGTTGGCCTCGGGGATCAGGCCGTACACGAGGACGCAGGACGCGTCGATTCGGCCCGGCGAGTCCGGGTCGTTGGGCTGCCATGTTGACCACAGCAGCTTCCCCTGCGGGCCGTCCTCGGAGCGCCACGGACGGGACGGGACAGCGTGGCGAGCTGCCGGGCGGGTGGGTCAGCTCTCGTCGCTGAGCTCCACCAGCTCCGCAGCCGCCTTCACGGCCTCTCGGGCCCGCTCGGTCGTTGCCGCGGGCTTGCCCGTGCGTCTCGCGTAGGCCTGCGTCTCGCGCACGACCCCGCGCACGTACGAGACCAGGTTGGCGCGCTCCCGTGCGTCCCGCCGGTCGTCGACTGCCTCGGCGAGCTCGCCCCACCAGAAGCCGTCATCGTTCGGATCCTCCAGGATCTTCCCGGCTCCGTGGTGCTCCAGAAGCGCACGCGCCACCCCGCCCAGCCTGGCGTACAGGGCCTCCCCGGCCGCGATGCGCCGCTGCTCGGCGATCCGTTCCTCCGCGGCCCGTTGGTCGATGAGGTGGGCTACCTGCGGCTGCCGCCGGTCGCCCGGCTTCCCGTTGACGGCGACGTGCAGGCGCTTGCGCGCGTTCATCGCGCTGCCCGGGTTCGGCTCCCCCTGGCGGTTGACGTAGCGGAGCGCGACGGCGATGTCGGCCCAGGACGTCCCGCCGGCGCGGGCGTCGTCGATCGCGGACAGCTGGAAGGGATCGGCGGCGAGACGCAGCCACTCGGCCAGCTGGATCCGCAGCACGGCCGCCTGCCGGTACGCCTCACCGGTGAGCCGGTGGGCGTGCTCCTGGCGGACAACCTCACCGGCATCCGCGACCGCGCCCTGGTGCTCATGCACTTCGCCGTCGCCGGCCGCCGACACGAACTCGCCTTCAACCGGGTCCGGGACTACGCCGAGACCCCCGGCGGCATCCAGGCCGACCTGCGCGTCTCCAAGATCCGGCCCCGCGTCGTCCCGGTCCCCTACGGCTCTCGGCCCTCGATCTGCCCGGTCCGCGCCTGGCTGGCCTGGAAGGAGGCCGCCGGCCTCACCGACCCGGACGGATACGCCTGGCGCCGTCTGCACAACCGGTGGCACACGGTCCTGGAGGGCGGGCTGCAGCCGGAATCCATCGGCGACGTCGTCACCCGCGCCGGCGAACGCGCCGGGATCGAGATCCGCTTCACCGGACACAGCCCCCGCCGCGGCCTCGCCACCTCATCCCGCCTGAAGGGTCACGACCAGATCGTCATCGCCAAGCAGGGCGGCTGGGCCCCGCACTCCAAGGTGCTCGCCGGCTACCTCGAAGTGGTCGACCAGTGGGAGGACAACGCCCTGCTCAGCGTGCTGTAGGCCACCGTTCCATCGCGCACTGAGGGGGAGCGACCCATCAGCAATAAACTGGTCAGCCGAGCTGGGATTGCTTTCACTTCAAGGGCGGCAACCCCGACGCGAACGGAGGGAAAAGCACAATGATAGCCTCGCGTGCGTTCGTGTAAGTCTCTCGCATTTTACTTATGTCGCGCTGTATCTCCGGTGAGTTTTTATCCTTACCCGAGGCTAGATCCTTGCCGTACTGCTGAGTCGCCGAGGCAGCCTGGTCACCCCAGTAAACCGCCGCCCCGATATTCGTAAGCGACTTGATGCGCCCCATCCACCCGAGCGCCACGCTGGGCCTGCTGCCAATCCATCCGGGGCACTGCGCGAATTTGCAGGCGGTGTTTCCAGCGAGGGCCGTGTTAATGATCGTCTTGGTGATTTCGGTGAGTTCGGCTGACGTCGGGATGTGACCTTGGACAGCGCTTGGTTGATTAGATTGACCTTGATTGCCGCCCAGGGTGAAGAACGGGATTTGACTGGACTGAGTGCTGGTGTTGGTGGCCGGTGTTCCGGTGTTGGTGGCCGGCTGCAGGGGCTGAACCTCGCTGGTGCCCGGCTGATGCTGGGCTTCGGTCTCGCCAGTCGGTGCGCCGGTGTTGGTGGCCGGCTGCAGGGGCTGAACCTCGCTGGTGCCCGGCTGATGCTGGGCTTCGGTCTCGCCAGTCGGTGCGCCGGTGTCGGTGGCCGGTGTTCCGGCGTCCGTGGCCTCTCCCGAGCTTTGATCATTGCTAGGTGGCGGGTTGGAATCGTCGTCTGCGGACGCTGACGACTGAGTCGTGTCCGTCGAAGAGTCCGATGCCGCTATAGCCGTGGTCGCTCCTGCGGATACAAGGAGCGCAGCACTGAGGCAGGAAGCGCAAAGGAGCTGGGGGATTCGCCGTCGAACTGTGGCAGTCATGATGACTCCGTGACTGCGAGTGGAGAGATGTTGAAGAGGAACCCTTTTAGGGGTTGAATTCGCTGTAGCTGCAATAGTCGCCTGCGTCAATCTGCTGGGTTGGCGTGGCGCCTACCTCAAGAGCCCCCATTCTTCCCCTTTAGGCATCCCCCGGCAAATGGACTTTTGCCGCGTCATACTGCGTCTATCGCAGGGTGGCACGTTCAGCTAATTCGCGGCAAGAGATTCATGTGCAAGAGTTCGCCTTTGCCGGATGCGGTGAGGTGCTCTAGCTCAGCTGGCGCCCCTCACGGGTGTCGCAAGTATCGCCGGGCCGAAGGCAGTCCGGAAAGCCTTTGTGCAAGCCGGGAGTTGTGAACGCCCTTGTTGGACACCGGCCGTCGGGCCCGCCCCGGCGTATCGACGTCCGGGCGCCGCTGTTCAACAATCGATCGGTTCTTGGACGCCCTCTCCCGGCGGGTGTTCAGCCGCCATGCTGTAGCTGAACATCCACCTCACCCACTTGGAGAGCAGCGTGGAGCTGAGCGCCACCGGCGAACCCGCCATCGTGCAGGAAGACACGCAAGTCCACGTCGGCCTCGACCTTCGGCCGGGCACTCTCACCCTCACTCACTCCGGCAAGGACTTCGCGGCGTACCACGCCCTGGTGGAGTTCGCCTCTGCCCACGCGAAGCCGTGGACAGCGCAGAAGGTCAAGTTCTCGGCCAAGGGGTCGGATGGTAAGTCCGTGGCATTGACCGTGGATCTCCTCAACGACACCTGGGAGGGTCCCCGGACTGGCGTCCCCGCTGCGATATGGAAGGTCGTGGCTCTAGCCGCAACCTCCGCCGGAGACGTCGGCATCACCTACGCACCTCCTGGCCGCGCCTGAACACGGCCATCGTGGGCGGTTTACGTGGCCCGGGCGCTGCCCGTCTGCGGCGGCTCGGTTGTGACGGAGGGCAGGCTGGCTGCGGAGGGGGTGGGGGAGGGGCGCCGGCCCGTGGGTCGTCGAGCCGGCCGGAGCTGGGCCGCTCGCCGCACTCCCGCCGTCCCGGATGCGGCAGCGTGAGGAGACCGCACCGCCCGGGGAGTGGTCGAGGGGGAGCAGTTGCTGCCGCGATGTGGCCGGGCCCGTCGTGGGCGCTCCGCTCAGCGCGGCACGTCGTGGTGACCCGTCCGGCGAACCCTTTCTCGGTGTGCGGCTGGCCGATTCCTCTTCTCGCCCCTCAGATGAGGGCCCTGCTGGCCTGGACGTCCGCGTGGTTTGCAGCGTCACTTAAGTGGTCGTCAGCGTCGTCTACCGAGGCCGGGCAGCCCGCCTGGGACCGTCCGCACACTGGTCGAGGGCTCGTCCGCGACGGTCCGCGTCGGCTGCTGTGCTGGGTTTGACGCTGGCCTCAACGGAGGGAGCCGAGGCGGTTCCCCGCGCCGCCGATTCGTCACGACGCTGTCTGATGCCGGGCAAACAGCGATCTTGCCAGGAAACTGGTGAGAGTAAAGACGACCGGTCCTCGTGTTGACTTTGGTGATGGCGCCGCAGTCGGCGCACTCGTGCTTGACCGCGTCTGGATTACGCATGCCGCCCTCCCCGCTGCCAAGCCCAGGGGCGAGCCACGGCATCACGGCAATGCTGCCGCGCCCAGGCCCGCTGGGCTAGAAGTTCATCGGACCGGGACGCCGCGGCGAAGATCGCGGAGCCGCGGAAGCCCGCGCCGCCGTCGAAGCCGGTGTCCCCGCCGATACCCGCCGCGGATACGCCGGCGGCTGGCGGCGCTTCACCGCCTGGTGCGTTGACACCGGCCGCCAGTCCTGCCCGCGACCGGCGACATCCTCACTAAGTACATGACCCACCTGAAGACAGAGGACGGGAGGCTTGGGGGGACTGGGTTGTGTCCTCGGATGATCCGCCCGGCGCGGGCACCCGAAACGGAAGCTGGCCCCAGGAGTTCGACTGAACTTTAAGGAACAGACTGGCACCCTAACCAAGTGCCGTGGGGTGGGGCGGCATCGCGCCGTCCCGCACTGTCCGTACGGTGCTCGGTCACCTCTTGGCGTCTGGTGGCGGTGGCCTGTCTGTTCCTTAAAGTTCAGATGCGGGGTCGTCGCGTCGAGGTGGTCCGGGACTCCCCGGGCCGCAAGGTGGAGCCGGGATCTTGCCGATCGGAGCATCCGCGATTACGGCAGCCTTCTGCGCCCCCTACGGCGGCGGTCCCTTGTCTCACACCGTCCGCATCCGGTCATGACTGCTGGCCTGCTCGGGTGGCCGGCGTCGGGAACGGCGAGTCGGCGACGTTTGTGGCGGGCAACCTCACCGACTGTTTCCTCCGAGACAGACAGAAGACGCTGGACCAGCTGGGAGGGTGTGCCGTGGGCTCTGTACGGTTGAGGCAGGTTGCCGCGTACAGCTTGGCTGCGGTGTCGGGCGTACTTCTGGTCGTGGCCGTACTTTCATGGGATCGGCTGGTCGACCTGGCCGCCCGCATCCCGCTGGTGCAGCTTGTCCTCGTCATCGCTTCTGCAGCCTGTGCACTGACAGCAGCCCAGCTGTACCGGCGTACGGGGCTGCGAGGGCCGCAACGCTCCGCCCCGCCTATCCGTTGGTGGTGGGTCCTGCTGGCGGCCGTCGTTGTACTGGCTGCGGTGTGGGCCACTACCGCCTTGCTGCTGTCCGAAGCCGCCCATATGCACTCGGCCAACGAACGGACGACGGAACGGATCGAGGCGGTTCGTACCGGTCTTGCCGCGGGTGCTGGCGCAGGTGCGGCGCTCACGGTTCTCCTAACCTTTCGTCGGCAGCTGCACCACGAAAGGGCCACCGAGGAGAGCGAACACGATGCGAACGAAAGGCGGATCACCGAGCTGTACACCAAGGCTGTCGAGCAGCTCGGAAGCCCCCAAGCCCCGGTGCGGCTGGGCGGGCTGTACTCGCTGGAGCGGCTCGGTCAGACCGCTACCGACCACCGGCAGACCATCGTGGACGTCATCTGCGCATACCTGCGCATGCCCTACACGCCGCCCGCTATCGACCGTCCCAGTAAAGAGAAGCACAAAGGATGGCGGCAAAAGGTATACGGTTCCCGACAGACCATGCGGGCACGCGTCCACGGGAAGACGGACAATCAGCGAAGGCAGGAACTTCAGGTACGTAAGACCGCCGAACGCATTCTCACTGCCCACCTATGTGACTCCCGCCGTCCGGACTGGCGGGAGACCATCCCAGCCGATGACCGGTTCTGGGAAGGCATGCTCGTCGACCTCTCCCACGCCACCCTCACCACGTGGCAGTTCTCCCGCTTCCACGTCGTCCAGGCAGACTTCAACGATGCCACGTTTACCGGCGGCACCTCGTTCGGCGAGGCCATGTTCACCGGCAAGGCCTCGTTCGAAGGCGCCACGTTCACCGGCAAAGCCTCGTTCATCGAGGCCACGTTCACCGGCGGCGTCAAGTTCAAAGACGCCACGTTCACTGGCGGCGCCACATTCGACGGCGCCACATTCATCGGTGACGGCATGTTCAACCGCGGCGCCCTGTTTGACCGTGCCCACTTCACCGGCGACGCCTCGTTCCGCGACGCCACGTTCACCGACAAGGCCTCGTTCGAAGGTGCCACGTTCACCGGCGAGGCCTCGTTCTTCGGTGCCCCCTTCGGCGGCGGCGCCACGTTCGAAGGCGCCACGTTCACCGACAAGGCCTCGTTCTTCGGCGCCCCCTTCCACGACGACGCCAAGTTCAAAGACGCCACGTTCACCGGCGGCGCCACATTCGAACACGCCATGTTCCGCCGCAACGTTCAATTCGACGGCGCACGGGCGCGCCTAACGACGTCGGACGGCACCCCTCTGGCCTGTTTCTGGCCGACAGGCTGGGATGTCCGACCCACCACTGACGGCTGGGGGGTCTTAAGGAAGACCTGAGGCCAACCGGCTCCATGACCAGGCTCCGCGCTCCTTTCCGTGCCCCGAGGAGAAGCCGTCGAATAGCTCGCAGCATCAGGACACTGACCAGTGAGGAAGGCTCCACCTGGCGGCCCAGGCAAAAAATCGGAGCTCCGGGCTATTACGGCTGACCGTCTGGTTCGAGTTCAGGGCGGACGAACCGCTCCCGGAGCCGGTACACGGTCCGCGCGGCCCAGCCCGTCCAGTCCCGCCGTCGGCGAAGTCGTCCGTCCGCCCGGCGGTACCACCGCTTGCGGCTGAGCACGAAACACAGGTCGAACATCGCCAGGTTCGACTCGTGGTAGTGCAGATCGCAGTCCAGTGGCACGGTGCGCGTCGTGTCCGGCGGCACGTCACCGACGCAGTAGTACGCCACCCGTGACTCGCTCTCGATCGCCCCGTCCACATCGGGAAGGCGCACCGTGACATTGCGGACCGGGTGCTTGCCGCCGTTGCGGATGAGCAGCGTGTGCGGATGGTACGGCTGCCACCCCTCCTGCTCGCGGAACCTCTGGACGAACTCGCAGTCGTCGACGTGATCGCCCGCCCAGGCGGTGACCTGCTCAGCTTCGAGCCGCTGCTGCCGCAGCAGGGCACCCAGCCAAACCAGCAGCGCCGGCGGGCTCGCGGCCCACACGCCACGAGCTATGTCCCAGAGGGTCTTGGGGAGTTCAGGGAGGTGCACGGATCGAGCGTAGGCGAGGCCGTACCGGCAGCGAGAAAGCTTCGTGCACTGGGGCCTGGCCGGCGCCCGGGCGAGCAGTACATAGGGTGGCCGGGTGAGCTCAGCACCCCAGGCCCGGGACCCGTACGCGATCCTGCACGGATGGCTTTCTGGGGCGTACGTCCGGCCCGACGGCCAAGAGGTCATCGGCCGCGCCTGGGACGAGGACACCAAGTACCGCTACGGCCTCTACCTCGCCGGGATCGACGCCCCGCCCGGCTGGAAGCAGGATTGCCTGCCCCCGGCCGCCGTCCGCTCCGGCACCCTCGTCGCGTTCGTTGAATGGGTCATGAGGCCTACTACAAATCCAGCGACACGGCCAGTCAGCAGGAGAACTGAATGCCCGCTGTGTCCTTGGCGAAGGCAGAGTTGCGAGGCGACCACCTGGCGGTCGATGTCGAGGGAGGCGATCCACACGTCACCGGAGCAGCGGGTGATCACCTCGGGCCATGCCGGCTCAGGCAGGGAGACCTGCCGCCGATCGGCTGCCGGCCGGTCCCTGTTCCGGGCTTGGTGGAGGCGTACCAGAGAGCGGTAGTTGCCCATGACCTCTGCGACATCGTCGGTGTGAGGCCGGCCGCCTCCTTCCATGCCTGCCAGGGACGGTCCGGGCAGATCGAGGGCCGGGAGCCGTAGGGGGACTGGGACGATGCGCGGGCGGATTTCGGAGACGCGCAGGTCGGCTTGGATGCCGCCGGGGGTCTCGAGTGGCCCTCGCTCGCTGCGGCTGCACTCGGTGCCCTGTCGTGACTGATGCCCTGCCGCCCGGACGGGTGGCAGGGCATCAGTGAAATGGCGCCCTACTCGAGCACAGTGCGCCTTTCCCCGACCGGCATCGCCGATGACGCCAAGACCGGGGACCGGCTGCCCGAGTACTACCCACCGCCCTGACAGCCCGCGTCTCACGAGATGCGGGCCGTTCTGCCGTTGCTTCAAAGCCCGAGCAAGCGCCCGGTGAGTGAAGGTGGCCGCACTGCGAGCCGGTGCGGGAAGTCATGGAACGCACCGAGATGGTGGTGCGCACCGTTACAACCCCCGGCTCGCCTCGGGGCCAGCCGGCGCGGCGGTTGAGCGGTGAGCCCTAGTCCCTCCCGGGGAATCTCCCCCTATCCAGGCCAGCGCTCAGGCAACGTGGGAGAGGGTAGTCGCGCCAGCTTGACGGGCCTGGGCTTTGAGCTCTTCGATCTCTCGGTCGGGGATGTCCAGCGACACAAGCCGCTCGTTCTCGACTGTTGAGAAGAGTAGTTTCCTGCCAAGGGAGGCCTCGCAGCCGATGGTGCGATGCGCCAGGCGCGAGAAGTAGGTAATGCCAGCAGGTGAAGTGAGGTCCAGGGGAACACCCATGTAGGGGTCCTTCCTGCGGCTTCGGGTATCTGCCGCGCTGTTCTCAGCAAGGGCAGCCTGCCTCAGCTCCGTGAAAAGACGTTTCGGCTCAGGCTCCGAAATCTCGACATCCGTGTACAGGTCGATCGTTGTCTCTGCGCCGACCCTTCCAAGGTACTCCCCTACCGAGGTAAGGAAGATCTCCATGTCGGCGTCCGTGGCTGAGGTGATCATCATGAGGTGTCCTTCAGTGTGACCGGTTTGCCTGTGGGTGGTCGGGCCTTGAGGCCCGACCACCCACTATCTGCTAGAGGCGATTTCTAACGCCACCACGTTAGGGCTCGACGCAGACCGTGCTTTCCTGCAGCCCACAGACCTCGTGCCACGCTGCGGTGGTCCTTGGTGCCTGCCGGGTTCCAGTGCCACTTGTGGAACTTGTCCCACTCGATCCGATTCTGGTGGTTGCTCCAGTGGAAGCCGATGTGATGCTTCCGCATCACGAAGTGCTTGTTCCCCTGAGCGAAGAACATCCACTTGGTCGGCGTGTAGTGGAAGAACGCCCGCGTGGAGTGATAGGCCCGCGGGAACCAGCGAATGGTTCGGCCAATCCACCTGAACCGGCTACGGCCGTCCAGGTCATATTGGTTCAGCGGGTCGGCGGTGACGTATTCGTAGGCGTTGGCGTTGCCGCCGTAGACGGGGTCGGTGGTCAGGAAGCGTCCGGTGGTGGGGTTGTACAGGCG